>JAFIHP010000324.1 GCA_017849335.1 Actinomycetales bacterium
GAACCGCTACGTCGTCCTGCCGCAGGCTGTTCGCAACGTCGTGCCGCCGCTGCTCAACGACTTCATCTCCCTGCAGAAGGACACGGCCCTGGTGTCGGTCCTCGGGCCGGTGGAGGTCCTGCGGCAGGCCCAGATCGACGCGTCGTCGACCTTCAACTACACGCCGTACGTCGCCGCGGCGCTGATCTTCATCGCGCTGACCATCCCGATGACGCGGTTCGCGGACTGGGTGCAGGCCCGCATGGCGCGCCGGCAGCGGGCGGGGGCGACGGCATGACCGCGCTCGTGGAGGCCTCGGGCGTGTGGAAGTCGTTCGACGACCACGCCGTCCTCCGGGGGCTGGACCTGTCGGTCGGGCTGCACGAGGTCGTCGTGCTCATCGGGGCGTCCGGGTCGGGCAAGTCGACGCTGCTGCGCTGCGTCAACGGCCTCGAGGCGGTGGACGCGGGCCGGATCGTGCCCGGCGGCGACGTCGACGTCACCGACCTGAACGTCGACCTCGACCAGGTGCGCCGACGCGTCGGGATCGTGTTCCAGTCGTACAACCTCTTCCCGCACATGACGGTGCTCGACAACGTGACGATCTCTCCCCGCAAGGTCGCCAAGGTGTCGGCGTCCCAGGCGAAGGACGAGGCGATGGCGCTCCTGGACCGGTTCGGTCTCGCGGCCAAGGCCTCCGACTACCCGGACCGGCTCTCCGGCGGGCAGGCGCAGCGCGTGGCCATCGTCCGCGCCCTGGCGATGCAGCCGGAGGTCATGCTGTTCGACGAGATCACGTCGGCGCTGGACCCGTTGCTGGTCGGCGAGGTGCTCGACGCGGTCCGCGAGCTGAAGGACGGCGGGCTGACGATCGTCATGGCCACCCACGAGATGGGCTTCGCGCGCGAGGTCGCCGACCGCGTGTGCTTCCTGCACGAGGGCGTCGTGTGCGAGGCCGGTCCGCCGGAGCAGGTGCTCGGCGCTCCGCAGATGCCGCAGACGCGCGACTTCCTGCGCCGGGTGCTCGCCTGAGGGGAGGAGTGAGGCCCGTCAGGGCCGAGCCCCGGACCCGCGGGCGGGTGGGATCGCCTGAGGGAGCCGGCGGCTCGCCGCGGAGCGCGCCCGATATCCGGTCGGTCGGGTCTACAGTGAGGCCACCGGCGCAACGTCGCGACGGTGCGGCTCGAGGAGGACCCGCGATGACAACCGTGGAAGTCGTAGACGTAGACGACGTCGAGACCAGTTTCCGCCAGCACTGGGGGCTCATGCTCTTCCTGGGCATCGTGACCTTGGTGGTCGGCGCGATCATGCTGTTCTGGCCGGGGAAGACCGTCATCGTGGTCGCCTGGCTGGTCGCCATCTGGCTGGTCGTGTCCGGTGTCTTCCAGATCATCCGCGGCTTCCGGCGCGGGCTGTCCGGCGGCATGCGTGCCCTGCTGTTCATCTCCGGCGGCCTGTCGCTCATCCTGGGCCTCATCGCGATGGGCGGTTCGTACCAGGCCGCCGACATCCTCGCGATCCTCGTGGGCATCTCGTTCCTCTTCGCCGGGTTCGAGCAGCTGTTCTCCGCGGGAGAGTCGCGCGAGGGCCGGGGATGGCGCATCTTCGGCGGCATCGTGATGCTCATCGGCGGATTCGTCGTGCTGCTGTGGCCGGGCATCTCCCTGGCCACGCTTGCCTGGGTGCTCGGCATCTGGCTGGTCATCGGCGGCATCTTCTGGATCATCGCCGCGTTCAGCCTGCGCTCTGCCGCCAAGCGGCTCGCGTCGGCCTGACGCCTGCGGAGCACCCCGGACCGTGGCCGCGGAGACCTCTCAGACCCTCGACCGAGGGCTCCAGGTGCTGGAAGCGGTCGCCGGAGCGCCGGACGGGCTGACGGTCACCGAGCTCGCCGCGACGCTCGGCATCGGGCGGACCGTCGTGTACCGGTTGGTCGTCACCCTTGAGCAGCATGCGTTCCTGCGGCGGTCGGCCGACGGCCGGTGCCGCCTCGGGCTCGGCGTGCTGGCCATGGGCCGCCAGGTCCAGCCGGTCGTGCGGGACACCGCGGTGCCGGCACTGCGGCTGCTCGCCGACGCGGTCAACGCCACCGCGATCCTGACGGTTGTGGACGGGCAGGAGGCACAGGCCGCGGTCGTGGTCGAACCGTCGCGCTCGGACGTGCACGTCGCCTCGCGCCCGGGCTCGCGTCAGCCGCTGGAGAACAGCGCCGCTGGCCGGGCCATCCTCGCGGCGCGCACCACCGCCGGCCGTCCCTTGGACCCGCCGTGGGTGGTCGCCACCGGCGACGGGCCCCAGGGGGCGTACGGGATCGCCGTGCCGGTGCTGGGCGTGCCGGGACTGGAGGCCAGCGTCGGCGTCCTCGCCCTGCGCGAGCTCAACAAGTCCGACGTCGGTCCGCGCGTCGCCCGGGCCGCCGGGGAGATCGCTCGCGCCCTCCGCTGACGCCTCCCCGTAGTTCGCGCCCCCCGTAGTTCGCGCCCCCCGTTGTTTGCGCGTCGCCCCTCCTCGTTGACCGTGGAGGCGTGGGGGGACTGATCGGACGTTCTTCATCCAGTGGTCGCCGCTCGAC
>JAFIHP010000325.1 GCA_017849335.1 Actinomycetales bacterium
ACCCCGACGACGATGATGACCGTGCCGACGATGCGGCCGGCGTTCGTGACGGGGTACCGGTCGCCGTAACCGACCGTGGAGATCGTCTCCACGACGTACCAGAGCGCGTCCGACGCGGTGGTGATGTTCGCGCCCGGCGCCGGGCCCTCGATCGCCAGCAGCAGCATGGAGCCGAACTCCATGACCAGGATGCCGGCGAACAGCAGCATGAGCAGGGCGCTGCCCGCGCGGTCTCGGACGAGTGCTCGCAGGATGTTCCGCGTCCCGTAGTCCCGCAGCAGGCGGTAGACCTTGATCAGGCGGAACAGGCGCAGCACGTTCGTCTGGGCCAGCGGGATGCTCGCGAGCATGTCGGCCCAGCCGAACTCGTGGAAGAAGTAGTGCCGACGGTTCGTCGCCGTCTTCATCCGGTAGGCGAAGTCGGTCGCGAAGCCGATCGTCAGGACGAAGCTCATGACTTCGACGTCGTCGGTGACCGTCTGCTCGCGGACGATGTAGAACAGGACCAGGTTGATCAGCGACAGGATCGACAGCAGGGCCATGAAGATCTCGTAGCCCGGGTTCTTGAGCTCCTTGCGTGCCACGCGCTCGGCCGCCGCGTCGGCGGTGCCTGCGTCGTCCGGGGCGCTGTCGTCAACCATGACCGCATCTTCGGGCAGCGGAGCGGGCATACGCGGTAGGGACACCCCTACGCTGCTCGCGACGACGACGGATCGAGGGACGACGATGGCCGCGGAGCTGCCGGACCGGGCGCGGGTCGTCATCGTGGGCGGCGGCGTGATCGGGACGTCGATCGCCTACCACCTGGGCCAGCTGGGGTGGTCCGACGTGGTGCTCGTGGAGCGCGACCGCCTCACCTCGGGCACGACGTGGCACGCGGCGGGCCTCATGACGTGCTTCGGGTCGACGTCCGAGACGTCGATGGCGATGCGGCTGTACACCCGGGACCTGTACGCGCGGCTCGAGGCGCAGACCGGCCGCTCGACCGGGTTCAAGCCCGTCGGGTTCATCGAGGTCGCGGCCGACCCGCTGCGGCTGGAGGAGTACCGCCGCGTCGCGGCGTTCAACCGGCACGTCGGCCTGGAGGTCCACGAGATCTCACCGGCAGAGACGGCCGAGCGCTTCCCCCTCGTCCGTTCCGACGACCTGCTGGCCGGCTTCTTCGTCCCCGGTGACGGTCGCGTCAACCCCGTCGACGCGACCATGTCGCTGGCCAAGGGCGCCACCGACGCCGGTGTCCGCATCGTGGAGGGCGTCACCGTCGAGCGGGTGCTCACCCGAGGCACGACGGTGGTCGGCGTCCAGACCGACCACGGGGACGTCGGGTGCGAGTACGTCGTCAACTGCGCCGGGATGTGGGCCCGCGAGCTGGGCGAGCGCAACGGCGTCGCGATCCCGCTGCAGGCGGCCGAGCACTACTACCTCATCACCGAGGAGATGCCGGGCGTCGACCCTGCCTGGCCGGTGCTCGAGGACCCCTCGTGCCACGGGTACTACCGCGAGGAGGGCGGGGGACTGATGGTCGGGCTGTTCGAGCCCGTCTGCGCGCCCTGGAGCGTCGGCGGCATCCCGGACGGGTTCTCGTTCGGCCGCATCGAGCCGGACTGGGACCGCATGACTCCGTACCTCGAGCGGGCCATGAGCCGCGTGCCGGCGACGCTCGACGCGGGGGTGCGCACGTTCTTCTGCGGCCCGGAGTCGTTCACCCCCGACCTGGCGCCCATCGTCGGCCGCGCACCGGGCCTCGACGGCTACTTCGTCGCGGCCGGCATGAACTCCGTCGGCATCCTCACCGGCGGCGGGATGGGGCGGATCGTCGCGCAGTGGATCGTCGACGGCCGGCCCGACGTCGACGTCACCGGGTTCGACGTCGCGCGGATGCAGGACTACCAGCTCAACCCGCGCTACCGGGCCGAGCGCACGGTCGAGACCCTGGGGCTCGTCTACGCGCCGCACGTGCCCGGTCGGCAGATGAGGACGGCGCGCGGTATCCGTCGCTCGTCCCTGCACGACCGGCTCGCCGCCGCGGGCGCCTGCTTCCGCGACGTCAGCGGCTGGGAGGGCGCCGACTGGTTCGGCGACGGCCCGTCGCCGGATCCGGGCGAGCTCACCTGGGGCCGCCCGTCCTGGTTCGGACGGTGGGCGGACGAGCACCGGGCGATCCGTGAGCGCGCGGGGCTCATGGACATGTCGTTCATGACGAAGGTGCTCGTCCAGGGCGCCGACGCCGGCCGCCTGCTCGACCGCGTGTCCGCGAACGCGGTGGACCGTGAGGCCGGCCGCATCACCTACACGCAGTGGCTCGACGAGACCGGTCACCTCCAGGCCGACCTCACCGTGACCAAGCTCGCCGACGACCGCTTCCTCGTCGTCGCGTCCGACACCGCGCGCGGACAGGTCCTCGAGTGGCTGCGCCGCCACCAGGGCGACCTCCGCGCGTCGGTCACCGACGTGACCTCGGGCCTCGCGCAGCTGAACGTGCACGGGCCGCGCGCGCGAGAGGTGCTGCAGCGGCTCACGTCGGTCGACCTCGGCGACGATGCGTTCGCCTACCGCGACGCCCGCGAGATCGACCTCGGCTTCGCCCGGCCGCTGGCCGTCCGCATCACGTACGTCGGGGAGACCGGCTACGAGCTGTACCTGCCGACCGAGCAGGCCGTGGGTGCGTACGACGACCTCGTCGCCGCCGGATCCGACCTCGGGCTGCGTCACGCCGGGCTGCGGGCGCTCGGCAGCCTGCGGCTGGAGAAGGCCTACCGCGACTTCGGGCACGACATCGACAACACCGACGTCGTGAGCGAGGCCGGTCTGGCCTTCGCCGTGGCGCTCGACAAGCCGGGCGGCTTCGTCGGGCGCGAGGCCGTCGCCAGGCAGATCGCGGGCGGAGCGCCGCACCGGCGGCTGGTCCAGGTGCTGCTCGCCGACCCGGAGCCGCTGATGCACCACGCCGAGGTCGTGCTGCGGGACGGCGTCGAGGTCGGGTACGTGCGGTCGGCGAGCTACGGTCACACGCTCGGCGGCGCCGTCGGGCTGGCCATGGTCGACGCGGGCGAGCCGCTGACCGCTGCGTGGATCGACGCCGGCGCGTGGTCGGTCGACATCGGCGGTCGCCGCTACTCGGCGACCGCCTCGCTCCGGCCGATGTACGCCGGAACCTGCTGACCCCACGCGGCCAGCTGGGCCGCGATCCTCCGCCGCGCAGCGTCCATCGTCCGCGCGACGAGGCGGCGCGTGGCCCACTCCTGCTCGCGTGCGCGCAGGGCGACCTCGATGGCCTCGCCCTGCTCGGGCGTGCAGCGCAGGCCGAACGCCTGCTGCAGGCCCAGTCGCAGGTCGATCCGGTAGTCGTGCCCGCGGCGGACGAACGTGCCCGGACGCGACTGCATCCCGTTCAGGAGGTCGACGGTCGCGAGCACGAAGCTGGTGATCGGGCGGAACGCGGTCTCTCGCGGGACCAGGGGAGGGCGGTCCTCGGGCGGGCCGAGCCACCAGGGCGGCTGGACGACCATGGCGAAGCTGTACTTGTTCACCGGGTCGTCGTGGTGGACGACCATGAGATGCGTCGCGACGGGCTCCGGCGGATCCGCGGGCTGGCTGAGCAGGGTCAGGCGGCCGTCCGGGTCGACGGCGGCCGGGTCGGTCCGCCAGGAGTTCCAGAGCCGGGTGCGGAACGGGACCCCCAGGTACAGGCCCGCGTCGACCCCCAGCTCGTCGAGCGTGGGCAGGTATGGCCTGCCGTCCGGGTCGACGGCGATGTCGAGCGCGACGTTGGCGCCCAGGCTCTCGCCGACGATCACGACCCGGGGGCGGCGGTCGGCCGGCAGCGTCGCGATGCGACGGCGGATGCCGGCCAGGACCAGCCGCGTCAGCCGCTCGGCCTCGGTGGTCCGGGTCAGCGCGAGAGCGGACGGCACGAGGGCGTACTGCGGCACGACGATCGCGCAGTCCCCGCGCGTCAGGTACTCCAGTGCCTCGGCGAGGGAGTAGTTGAGGTAGCCGACCCCGGTCGGTGAGCCGACGCAGATGAGCGACCGCTCGTACGCCCCGCATGCCTCCAGGTCGGCCAGCGTCAGCCGGGCGCGCTCGTCCACGTCGCTCGCGCTCTCGAAGCCGCCGACGACCCGGACGGGGTCGACCGCCGGCTCGCCCATGACGGCCTCGATGTCTCCGGCGGTCAGCGCCATGAGCACGAACCGCCGCCCCTCCTTGCCGAGCGAGTCGAACGGCATCGCGCTCGCCGGTCCGGCGGACACGTGGACCGACGTCGGCGGCTCGGGGTAGGCCGGCTCGACGACGTCGTCGCGGCGCTGGATCCGGCGGGTGAGCTCGGACAGTCCCGCGCCGCCGGCGACCGCGACCGTGCCCAGGATCGCGGCGTGCGCGGCCAGGGTGCCGAGTGCTCCCGGGTCGGTCCGCAGCAGGCGTCCGAGCATCCGCTCGAGGCCGCGTGCGGCCAGCTGCTCGACGGCGGCGGCACCCGCCAGGCCGACCGCCGTGGCGGCCCCGATCG
Organism: Actinomycetales bacterium; assembly: GCA_017849335.1. Taxonomy (GTDB): domain Bacteria; phylum Actinomycetota; class Actinomycetes; order S36-B12; family S36-B12; genus UBA10649. Next base: position 4,511 of record JAFIHP010000325.1, read on the forward strand.
CCGTGGCCTTCGCGACGCCCGCGGGAGAGACGTCGGACAGCGTGCGACGCTCCGGGGCGATGCGTCCGTACCGCGCCCCGCGCTCGCGCCGCGCGACCGAGCTGATGGCGACGATGGCGCCACCCGTCGCCACGGCGGGCAGGAGCGTGGTGTCCAGGCCGGGGCGCAAGCCGATCCGCTCATGGAGGACGTGGTCCCAGAGCGCGGCGGCGCCCCCGCCGATCGCGGCGTACGCCACCAGCCGGCCGGCCGCGGCGGTGGTCGCCGCCGGCAGGG
>JAFIHP010000326.1 GCA_017849335.1 Actinomycetales bacterium
CGTACATGACCATGCCGGCGCTGATGGAGCCGCCCGGCGAGTTGATGTAGAGCGAGATGTCCTTGTCGGGCTCCTGCGCCGACAGGACCTGGAGCTGCTTGGCGATGCGGTTGGAGTTGTCGTCACGAACCTCGCCCTCGAGCCAGATGATCCGCTCGTTCAGCAACCGCTCGTCCAGCATGTCGCCGAAGCCGGTCATGCCGCCGCCCGCTCCACGCGAGCCCGGCACGTAGATGTCACCCACCACTGCCTCCGTCCGACGGCGCCCCGCGGCTCCGCTATCCGACCCTAACGTGGAGCATCGTTCGCACCTTCCACCACCACGGGGGTGTTCGCCCTGGGCCGAAGGAGCCGTGGCCTGCACCCTCTGACGGGGTCAGCCTCCGGCCGACAGCCGGAACAGCTCCCAGACCAAGAAGGCGGGCCAGAACAGCGACTCGACCACGCCCCAGGGGTACCCCCAGAAGGTCTCGGCCTGCTGCCAGTTCCACACGAGCGCTCCGAGCAGACCCAGGCCGTAGACCGCACCGGCCCCTCCCGCTGCCGCGCCGTTCCCTGAGCCCGCCATGCGACCTCCCCGATCGAGCCGGTCCGGGGATGACGCTAGTCCGCGAGGACGCGCGTCGCGCGGCTAGCGCTCGACGATCTCGACCGTCTCGACGACCTCGTCGACGACGTCCACCACGGTGCCGTCCTCGTCGAGGACGACGTCCTCGACCACGTCGATCTCGTCGACGACGCTGGCGCGGCCGAGCTCCTCGTCGAGCGCCTTGAGGTCGACCACGTTCCCGTCGGCGTCGACGACCGACGCGGACTCCATCACGAGGGCGAGCGCCTTGCCCCGGCGGATGTCCTGGATCGCCATCGGGACCTGGCCGGCCTCGACCAGCGCCTTCGCGAACGCATCAGGCGACATCCCGTAGCGCGGCGCCTGCTGGATGAGCCACGCGGACAGCTCGGTCTCGCCGACGGAGACCTCCTCCGCCTCGGCGATCTTGTCGAGGATGAACTGGCTCTTGAGCGACTCGCGCGCCTGCTGCTCGACATCGGCCCGGTGCTCGTCGCTGCCCTCGTGCCCGTCCTCGAAGTGCGCCTCGCCCTCGGCCGAGATGACGGCCTCCGGCAGCGGGATGTCGACCGCGTCGAGCAGGGCCTGGAGCACGTTGCGCCGCGCCTCGGCGCCCTGCTCCAGCCGCTTGACCCGCACGAGACGGCTCGCGACGTCGTCGCGGAGCTCGGCCACGGTGTCGAATTCCGACGCGAGCTGGGCGAAGTCGTCGTCCAGCGCCGGGAGGTCGCGCTCGCGGACCGCCTTCACCGTGACGGTCACCGTCAGGGGGATGCCGGTCCAGTCACCGTTGGACGGGACGAACTCGAACGTCCGCTCGTCGTCCTTGGCCGCGCCGCGGACAGCGTCGTCGAACCCGGGGAGCATGCCGTCCGTGCCCAGCTCGTACGAGAGCGCGCTTCCGGACAGGTCGTCGACCTCGTCGCCCTCGGGCGTCGCGCCCGCGATGTCGACCAGCAGGAGGTCACCGTCGGCGGCGGCGCGGTCGACCTCGACCAATGTCGCGAACCGCGTCCGCAGTGCGTCGATCTGCGTGTCGATGTCCTCGTCGGTCGGCGTCGCGCTGGCGACCTCCACCTCCAGCGAGGAGAACTCGGGGACGTCGAACTCCGGCCGGACGTCGACCTCGGCCGTGAACGTGAGCGACTCGCCGTCCTTCAGCTCGGTCACATCGACCTCGGGACGGCCGACCGGGATCACGTTGTTGGCGCGCAACGCCTCGTCGTACGCCTTCGGCACCGCGTCGTTGACGGCCTCCTCGAGCACGGCGCCGCGGCCGAACCGCTGCTCGATGACGCGGGCCGGCACCTTGCCCTTGCGGAAGCCCGGGACGTTGACCTGCTTGGCGATCCGGGAGTACGCCGCATCGAGGCTCGGCTTGAGCTCGTCGAATGGGACCTCGACGGTCAGCTTCACCCGGGTCGGGGACAAGGTCTCGACGTCGCTCTTCACGAAGGCACTCCATCACTCGGCGCAGATCGCACCGGCCTACCGATGCAGTTCGCGTTGTCCAGAACGCGCGCGGAAACCCTCCGACACGCCCGCGCAACTGTACGCGAGCGGGTCGAGGAGAGTCGGGGCGGGGAGACTCGAACTCCCGATCTCCTGCTCCCAAAGCAGGCGCGCTAGCCACTACGCTACGCCCCGGCAAGCCGGGCGGAGCGATTCTAGGCACCTGCCGGACGGGTCCCGCGTGTCGGCGCGGTCGGATGCGACGAAACGGACTAATCGCGCCCTACGGTGAAGGGCATGCTTCCCCAGGCATCACGTCCGGCCCTCCGTGCCGCGATCGGTGCGACCGCCGTCGCGGTCGCGGCCCTCACCGCGATCGTCGTGCCCTCTCTCGCGTCGGCGGACACGCCCTCGCCGACGGCGTCGTCCTCGGCCAGCGCGTCCGCCTCTCCGCCCGCGCCGAGTCCGAGTCCGAGTCCGAGTACCAGCCCAGCGCCGTCAGCGGAGCCGTCGGCAGCACCGATGCCCGTCGCGCAGGCGAAGCTCCCGCTGCGCAAGGGCGCCGTCGGCTTCCGCGTGGCGACCGTCCAGAAGCGCCTGGGGTGGCTGGGCTACTCGATCAGCGCGTCGAGCCAGGCCCGGCAGCTCTACGGCGACTCGACCGTGAAGGCCGTGAAGGCGTTCCAGGCGAAGAACTGGCTGTCGGCAACCGGGAAGGTCGACAAGAAGACCTGGCGAAAGCTCGAGAAGCTCGCCGAGCCCGTCGGCATCCTGCCGCTGCGATGCACGGAGAAGAAGAAGTCGATCTGCATCGACAAGACGACCCGGCTGCTGCGCTACGTGGTGAACGGCAAGGTCGCCATGGTGACCGACGCACGGTTCGGCGCGCCGGGCATGGAGACCGGAGAGGGCATCTTCTCCGTGCACGAGAAGAGCTTCAACCACGTGTCGAGCCGGTACCACACGTGGATGCCGCGGGCGATGTTCTTCAACGGCGACGAAGCCGTGCACTACTCCCCCGACTTCGCATCGGTCGGCTACCTGCGCGGTTCCCACGGCTGCGTGGGCGTACGCGACATGGAGAAGGCCACCTGGCTCTTCGGACAGGTGCCGGTCGGGACGAGGGTGTACGTGTACTGGTCGTAGACCAGCAGCGGCTACGTGGTCGAAGACACCGAGCCGAAGGCATTGCGGATCTTGGCAGTGTTGTCAGACGAGGCGTTCGAATCGGTGACGGGGTCGATCGAGGGGCTGTCCCACGAGGGGCGAGGGGTCTCAGTCATGGCCAGACCGTAGCCGGACTCGAGGCGATGCGGAAGGCCCCCGCGCGGAGCGTCCCGCGACGAACTCCGCAGACGACGACTACCGGACGGTGATCGACCACACGACCTCGTTGCGGACAGGCGCGACGGCACCCGCCGTGGCGTGGGCGTCGGTCACCAGGTCGAGCGACGGCGTGGTCCAGACGCGAGGCGGCTCGGTCATGGCAGAACCCTCACCTGGCACGCGGACACGGGGACGGGCCGCGTTGCGCTACGCACCGGCGCTGGCGCTGCCGCCGCCGTTGCGCACGGGGGCGACGGCGTCTGCAGTGGCGTCGGCATCGGTCACGACGTCGAGCGACGGGGTGGTCCAGGAGGCGCGCGAGGTCTCGGTCATGGGCGGAAACTAGCAGCAGTGCCCACGAGACGGAATGGGTGCGGCGACCCCGCGCACCACGCCGGAACGGTCAGGACGCGTTCTGCGACGGGAGGATGATGTTGCCGTTGCGAACCGGGGCGACGTGGTCGGCCATGGCGTCGGCGTCGGTCACCAGGTCGAGCGACGGGGTGGTCCAGGAGGCGCGCGGAGTCTCGGTCATACGGGCACGGTAGTGGACACGCGGCGGCCGGACTAGACCCCGGGCACCGCGGTTTCCCC
>JAFIHP010000327.1 GCA_017849335.1 Actinomycetales bacterium
AGCGGCCCAGCCGGATCTTCGGACCCTGCAGGTCGACCAGGATGCCGACGCCCCGGCCGGCCTCGTCCGAGGCCTGGCGGACGTGCTGGTAGACCGGCAGATGGTCCTCGTGCCGACCATGCGAGAGGTTCAGCCGGGCGACGTCCATCCCGGCGGCGACGAGGGCACGGATCGACTCCAGCGAGCTGGTGGCGGGTCCGAGGGTGGCGACGATCTTGGCACGACGCATGGGCCGGATCCTACCCGTAAGCGGTTGCAGCGGTGAGACCCGTCACACGACCAACGGGCGCGCCGTCGCCGGGATCGGAGCGGGCAGGTTGGTGCCGCCGGTGAGGTACGCATCGACCGAGGCGGCTGCCGCCCGACCCTCCGCGATCGCCCACACGATGAGCGACTGGCCCCGACCAGCGTCGCCCGCCACGAAGACTCCCGGGACCGGCGAGGCGTAGTCGGCACCGCGGACGATGTTGCCGCGACCGTCGACCGGCAGGCCCAGCTGCTCGACGAGCCCGGTCTTCTCCGGACCGACGAAGCCCATGGCCAAGGGCACGTAGACGGCCGGGATCTGCCGCTCAGTCCCGGCGACCGGCCGGAAGCCGCCCTCGTGCGCCTCGACCTCGACCAGCTCCAGCGCGGCCAGCCGGCCGGACCCGTCGTCGATGAAGCGCTGCGTGGACACGGCGAACACTCGCTCGCCGCCCTCCTCATGCGCGCTCGATACCCGGTACACCATCGGGTACGTCGGCCACGGCTGGGTCACCGGCCGCGTCGTCGGAGGCGTAGGAAGGATCTCCAGCTGCGTGACCGACGCCGCTCCCTGACGCAGCGCCGTGCCGAGGCAGTCCGCCCCGGTGTCGCCGCCGCCGATGATGACGACGTGCCCACCGCGGACGTCGATCGGCGACGCGTCCAGGTCCCCCTCCTGCACCCGGTTCGCCAGCGGCAGGTACTCCATCGCCTGGTACACGCCGGTCAGCTCGCGGCCCGGGACGGGCAGGTCGCGCCACGCGGTGGCGCCCACGGCCACGACGACGGCGTCGTAGCGATGCCGCAGGTCCTCGCCGGTCACGTCGATCCCGATCTCGACACCGGGGCGGAACTTCACGCCCTCGGCCTCCATCTGGGCCAGTCTCCGGTCGAGGAACCGCTTCTCCATCTTGAACTCGGGGATGCCGTACCGCAGCAGTCCCCCGATCCGGTCGGCACGCTCGAACACCGCGACCGTGTGCCCCGCGCGGGCCAGCTGCTGAGCCGCCGCGAGTCCGGCCGGACCGGATCCCACCACCGCGACCGTCTTGCCGGTCAACCGGACCGGCGGACGCGGCGTCACCCAGCCCTCGTCCCACGCGCGATCGATGATCGAGACCTCGACCTGCTTGATCGTGACCGGGTCCTGGTTGATCCCCAGGACGCAGGCGGTCTCGCACGGGGCCGGACACAGTCGCCCGGTGAACTCCGGGAAGTTGTTCGTCGCATGCAGGCGCTCGATCGCGTCCTGCCAGTCCTGCCGCCACACGAGGTGGTTCCACGCCGGGAGCAGGTTCCCGAGCGGAGAGCCGTTGTGGCAGAACGGGATGCCGCAGTCCATGCACCGCCCAGCCTGCTTCTCCAGGCGGTCGCCGGCGAACGGCTCGTACACCTCCCGCCAGTCCTGGATCCGGACGTCGACCGGCCGACGCGAGGGCAGCTCGCGTCCGGTCGTCAGAAACCCACGCGGATCAGCCATGTCCGCCTCCCATGACCGCCACGATCGGATCCTCGCCCCTTCGTTCCGCCTCGGCACTGAGCCGAAGCACCCGCTTGTAGTCCTTGGGCATCACGGTCGTGAACCGCGACGCCGCCGCCGGCCAGTCCGCGAGGAGCTCCATCGCGAATCCGGACTCGGTCTCCTCCGCATGCCGACGGATGAGGTCGTGCACCACGGTGACGTCGGCGGCCGAGAGCGGGTCGAGGTCGACCATCTCGGGGTTCACCATGCCGGGGTCCAGGTCGAGCACGTACGCCGTCCCTCCGGACATGCCGGCGCCGAGGTTGCGCCCTGTCGGCCCGAGGATCACGGCCACGCCGCCGGTCATGTACTCCAGGGCGTGGTCGCCGACGCCCTCCACCACGGCGACGGCCCCCGAGTTGCGCACGCAGAACCGCTCGCCGACCCGACCGCGCAGGAAGATCTCTCCGCTGGTCGCGCCGTAGCCGATCACGTTGCCCGCGATGATGTTCTCGTGCGGCGGGAAGGTCGCCGCACGGTCGGGCCGCAGCACCAGCCGCCCCCCGGACAGTCCCTTTCCGACGTAGTCGTTGCCGTCGCCCTCGAGCCGCAGCGTGATCCCGGCCGGCACGAAGGCCCCGAACGACTGGCCCGCCGACCCGACGAAGGTCAGGTCGATCGTGCCGTCCGGCAGCCCGCCGCCGCCGTGTCGCCGGGTCACCTGCGAGCCGAGCATCGTGCCGACGGTCCGGTTCACGTTACGGATCCGCAGCTGGGCGCGTACCGGCTCGCCTCGCTCGATCGCCGGCTCGCACAGGGCGATCAGCTCGTTGTCGAGCGCCTTGTCGAGGCCGTGGTCCTGCGCGGACGTGCAGCGCAGCGACGCACCGGGCTCGAGCGCCGGGACATGGAGGACGGGCTCGAGGTCGAGCCCGGACGCCTTCCAGTGGTCGACGGCGCGCTCGACGTCCAGCAGGTCAGCGCGGCCGACGGCCTCGTCCAGCGAGCGGAGCCCGAGCGAGGCGAGCAGCTCGCGAACCTGCTCGGCGATGTACTCGAAGAACGTCTCGACGAACTCCGGCTTGCCCGTGAACCGCTCGCGCAGGACGGGGTTCTGCGTCGCGACACCGACCGGGCACGTGTCGAGGTGGCAGACGCGCATCATGATGCAGCCGCTCACGACGAGCGGGGCGGTCGCGAAGCCGAACTCCTCGGCGCCCAGCAGCGCAGCGATGACGACGTCGCGGCCGGTCTTCAGCTGGCCGTCCGTCTGCACGACGACACGGTCGCGAAGGCCGTTCAGCAGGAGCGTCTGCTGGGTCTCGGCGAGGCCGAGCTCCCACGGGCCGCCCGCGTGCTTCAGGCTGGTCAGCGGCGACGCGCCCGTTCCGCCGTCGTGGCCGGAGATCAGGACCACGTCGGCGTGGGCCTTGGCGACGCCGGCCGCCACCGTGCCGACGCCCACCTCGGCCACGAGCTTGACGTGGACGCGGGCCTGCGGGTTGGCGTTCTTGAGGTCGTGGATCAGCTGGGCGAGATCCTCGATCGAGTAGATGTCGTGGTGCGGCGGCGGCGAGATCAGGCCGACGCCCGGGGTCGAGTGCCGCGTCTTGGCCACCCACGGGTACACCTTGTGGCCGGGCAGCTGGCCGCCCTCCCCCGGCTTGGCCCCCTGCGCCATCTTGATCTGGATGTCGTCGCTGTTGACCAGGTACTCGCTGGTCACGCCGAACCGCCCGGAGGCGACCTGCTTGATCGCGGACCGCTTGGAGTCGCCGTTCGGGAGCGGGACGAAGCGCTCCGGATCCTCGCCACCCTCGCCGGTGTTCGACTTGGCCCCGAGGCGGTTCATGGCGATCGCCAGCGTCTCGTGGGCCTCCTGCGAGATCGACCCGTAGGACATCGCACCAGTCGAGAACCGCCGGACGATCGACTCGACCGACTCGACCTCGTCGAGCGGGATCGGCTCGGCCGCGGCACGCAGTCGGAACAGGCCGCGCAGGGTCATCAGCCGCTCGGACTGCTCGTCGACACGGTCGGTGTACTCCCGGAACACGTCGTACCGCCGCGCCCGTGTCGCATGCTGCAGGCGGAACACGGTCTCGGGGTCGAACAGGTGCGGTTCGCCCTCCCGCCGCCACTGGTACTCCCCGCCCACCGTCAGCGTCCGGTGCGCCGGCGCGATGCCGGACGGCGGGTACGCGACCTTGTGCCGCAGGGCGACCTCCTCGGCGAGGACGTCCAGGCTCACCCCGCCGAGCTTCGACGCCGTTCCCGTGAAGTACGCGTCGATGACGCCGTGGGAGAGGCCGACCGCCTCGAAGATCTGGGCCCCGCGGTACGACGCGACCGTGGAGACGCCCATCTTCGACATGACCTTGAGCACGCCCTTGCCGAGCGCCTTGACCAGGTTGCGCATGGCCTTCTCGGGCGTGACCTCGGTGATGACTCCGCGGCGCACGAGGTCCTCGACCGACTCCAGCGCGAGGTACGGGTTCACCGCCGCGGCGCCGTAGCCGATGAGCAGGGCGACGTGGTGCACCTCGCGCACGTCACCGCACTCGACCACGAGTCCGACCATTGTGCGCGTCTTGGTGCGCACGAGGTGGTGGTGGACGGCGGCGCACAGCAGCAGCGACGGGATCGGTGCGTGCTGCGCGTCGCTGTCGCGGTCGGAGAGCACGATGAAGCGCTTGCCCTGCCGGATCACGGCGTCGACCTCGTGGAAGATCTCGGTCAGCCGACGCTGCAGCGCCTCCCCGCCCCCGGCGACCGGGTACAGCCCCGAGATACGGACCCCGGCGAAGCCGGAGAAGTCGCCGTCGTCGTTGATGTGCAGGATCTTGGCGAGCTCGTCGTTGTCGATCACCGGGAACGGCAGCACGACCTGCCGGCAGTGCCCCGGCGACGGCTCGAGGAGGTTCCCCTCCGGTCCGATGATGCTCGACAGCGACGTCACGATCTCCTCCCGGATCGCGTCGAGCGGCGGGTTGGTGACCTGCGCGAACAGCTGGGCGAAGTAGTCGAAGATCAGGCGCGGCCGCGAGGACAGGACCGCGATCGGCGTGTCGGTCCCCATGGACCCGATCGGCTCGGCCCCGGTGCGCGCCATCGGCTCGAGCAGGATCCGCAGCTCCTCCTCGGAGTAGCCGAACGTCTGCTGGCGGCGAGCGACCGACTCCGGCGTGTGCACGATGTGCTCGCGCTCCGGCAGGGCGTCGAGGTGGATCAGCCCGTTGCGCAGCCAGTCGGCGTACGGGTACTCCCCCGCGAGCGCCGACTTGACCTCGTCGTCCTCGATGATCCGCCCGGCCTCGGTGTCGACGAGGAACATCCGGCCCGGCTGCAGACGGCCCTTGCGGACGATCGTCGCCGGATCGATGTCCAGGACACCGGCCTCCGACGACAGCACGACCAGTCCGTCCTGCGTGACCCAGAAGCGGCCCGGGCGCAGTCCGTTGCGGTCGAGCACGGCACCGATCTGGGTTCCGTCGGTGAAGCACACGTTCGCGGGCCCGTCCCACGGCTCCATGAACGTCGCGTGGAACTCGTAGAACGCGCGCCGAGCCGGGTCCATCGACGGGTTGTTCTCCCACGCCTCCGGAATCATCATCAGCACCGAGTGCGGCAGCGAGCGGCCGGACAGGTGCAGCAGCTCGAGCACCTCGTCGAAGCTCGCCGAGTCGCTGCCGCCGGGGCTGCAGATCGGGAAGAGGCGGGTCATGTCGCCAGGCAGGACGCGCGACGTGAGCATCGCCTCGCGGGCGGTCATCCAGTTGCGGTTGCCGCGCACGGTGTTGATCTCGCCGTTGTGCGAGATGTACCGGTACGGGTGGGCCAGCGGCCACGACGGGAAGGTGTTGGTGGAGAAGCGCGCGTGCACGAGGGCGAGCGCGGAACGCACCCGCAGGTCGGACAGCTCGGGGTAGAACGGGCCGAGCTGGCTGGACGTGAGCATGCCCTTGTAGACGATCGTTCGCGACGATAGCGACGCGAAGTAGACGTTCAGCTCGTGCTCGATCCGCTTGCGCAGGGGGAACACGCGACGATCCAGCTCGAGCGCGCGTGCGCCGTCCGACGACGCGACGAACAGCTGCCAGAACGACGGCATCACGCTCTGAGCCGCGACGCCGACGCCGACGACGTCGGTCGGCACCTCCCGCCAGCCGAGCACCTCCAGGCCCTCCGAGGCGGCCAGCGCATCGATGCCGTCGCGGACGACGCCGGCCGCGACCGGGTCGGCGGGCAGGAACCCGATGCCGACGGCGTACGCGCCCGCCGACGGGAGCTCGAACGGGACGCTCTCGCGCAGGAACGTGTCCGGGATCTGCAGCAGGATGCCGGCACCGTCACCCGTGGCGGGGTCCGCACCCGACGCACCGCGGTGCTCGAGGTTGCACAGGGCCGTGAGCGCCTGCTCCACGATCTCGTGCGACGCCACGCCGGTGAGGGTGGCCACGAACGCGACACCGCAGGCGTCGTGCTCGTGGGCACCGTCGTACAGACCCTGCGGGGTCGGCTGCGCGGTGGAGGAGTACATCGGGCGTATCCGTTCCGTCGTCCAGGCAGCGCCGCGGCCGGTGGCCGGGCGGGGGTGGTGCACCTGCGGGACGACGTTGGCCCGCGCGCAGAGGTTACCACCGCGTTACGGCGGTCCCAACCGCTCGAGCCGGCCTCCGCTCCTCGGGCTCTCCAGTAGATTCCGACGACCGACGACCGAGAGGTGGCCCGGTGGCCGACACCGCCCGTGCGCAGACCATCCGGAGGTTCGGCGCTGCCGTCCTCGCTGCAGGAGCCGGTGCTCTGGCCTTGGCCGGGCCGGCCCATGCCGCCGTACCGCCGATCCCCGGGCTGTCCCCGGACGCGATCGCCATCATGAACTCGGCGCCATACGCGAACGGCCAGTGGGCGGTGCGCGTCGTCGACGTCGCGACCGGGGAGGTCCTCGTCGACTACAACTCCGATGTGCTCGTGGAGCCCGCGTCGGTGACGAAGACGTACAGCGTCGGCGCCGCCTGGCTGGCGTTCGGTCCGGACCACCGGATCATCACGCCGGTCGTGCGCAGCGGTCAGGTGCGCTCGGGCACGCTCGACGGCGATCTCGTGCTGGTCGCCAAGGGCGACATCACGATGGGAGGCCAGACCGGGCCGGACGGTCGCGTGGTGTTCACCGACCTGGACCACAACGACGCGAACCTCCTGCCCGGGGCGACGATCGGGCGCAACGACCCTCTGGCCGGCATCGACGCGCTCGCCCGGCAGGTGCGCGCGTCGGGGATCCGGCAGGTCGCCGGCGACGTCGTCATCGACGACCGGCTGTTCATCACCCGCGACCTCGGGGAGAACGACGGCCCGGTCTCCCCGATCGTCGTGAACAACAACCTCATCGACCTGGTCACCACGCCGACCGCTCCAGGACGACCCGCTGCGGTCCGCATGCGTCCGGTCGTCGCGCCGTGGTCGGTCGAGAACAAGGTGCGCACGGTCTCGTCCCAGGGCCGCACGAGCATCGACGTCGCCGCCGACGAGTCGACCGGGGTCATCACGCTCACGGGCACGATCGCGGCCGGCAGCGCACCCGCGCTCAAGGTCTGGCACATGAGCGACCCGGCGACGTTCGCCCGCAGCGCCTTCGTCCAGGCGCTCGAACGCGTCGGGGTTCGGGTGGACGCCCCGACCGTTCGCACGAACTCGACGGCCGGGCTGCCCGCGCAGCCCCTCGTCGATCGCATGCCGCGGGTGGCACGCCTGGTCGGGCTGCCGTTGTCGGAGAACGCCCGCTACGTCCTCAAGGTCAGCTACAACCGCGGGGCGCAGACGATGGCCTGCCTGCTGGCCGTGTCCGTCGGCAGCCGCGACTGCGACGACGGCATCACGGCCATGGCGCCAGTCCTGAAGGCCGCCGGCGTCGACCCCCGCGGCGCCTCGCTCGTCGACGGCTCCGGGCTCGTGGGCAACCTCGTGACGGCGACCTCGCAGACCGAGCTCCAACGCGCCTTCGCCGCCCGTCCGGACGCCGCGCGCTGGCGCGACGCCCTACCGGTCATGGGAGTCGACGGCTCGGTCGCGACCGTGCAGAAGGACAGCCCGGCGGCCGGCAAGGTGTACGCGAAGACCGGCACGCTCGGCCAGGCCGACCTGCTCAACCTGCGCCTGCGCGTCGAGACGAAGGCGCTGGGCGGCTACATCACGGCGAAGTCCGGCCGGGAGCTGGCCATCGCGGTGATCGGAAACAACGCGATGTTCGACGACCTCGCGGGAGTCTTCGCCGCCAACGAGGACCTGGGCCGGATCGCCACGGCGATCTGGACGTCCTACTGACGCAGGACCTCAGGTGCGGGGAGCCTCGTCGGCCGGGTCAGGCACGACGGCCGGCTCGTCGTGGCCGGGGCGGGTCAGGACGGTCTCCCGTCCCGGACGACGGCGGGCGCTGACGACCAGGTAGGCCAGCGCGCCGAGACCGACCAGCAACGCGGTCCAGTCGTTCAGCCGAAGACCGAGGATGTGGTTGGCGTTGTCGATGCGCAAGGCCTCGATCCAGCCACGGCCGACGCAGTACAGCAGCACGTACAGCGCGAACACGCGGCCATGCCCGAGCCGGAACCGGCGGTCGGCCCACACGAGCACGAGGGCCAGTCCGACCAGCCACAACGACTCGTACAGGAACGTCGGGTGGAAGGTCTCGTACTGCTCGTAGCCGACCGGACGGTACTGCGGCGCGATCTCCAGCCCCCACGGCAGCGAGGTCGGGGCACCGAACAGCTCGGAGTTGAACCAGTTCCCCCAGCGGCCGATGGCCTGCGCCACGGCGATGGCCGGGGCGATCGCGTCGGCGATCGGCGGCACCAGCACGCCGGCCCGACGCGCACCGATCCAGGCGCCCAGCGCGCCCAACGTCACCGCGCCCCAGATCCCCAGCCCGCCGTCCCAGATCTTCAGCGCCGCAGCCAGCCCGGCGCCGTTCGGCCCGAAGTACAACTGGTGGTCGGTTATGACGTGGTACAGCCGACCGCCCACGATGCCGAACGGCACCGCCCAGATCGCGACGTCGGTGATCACGCCCGGCCGACCGCCGCGAGCCACGTACCGCTTCCCGCCCCACCAGACGGCGACGACGATGCCGGCGACGATGAGCAGGGCGTAGGCCCGGAGCGGGACCGGCCCGAGGTACCAGACGCCCTGGCTCGGGCTCGGGATGTAGGCGGGGATCACCGGGTGCTGCTCGTGGCCGTCAGGTGGCTACGACGCCGACGGAGCCGGCGAGACGGAGCTGATCGGCTCCGGGCTGGCCGACGCGGTCGAGGCGGCCGCGCCGTCGCTCGTCACGAACGCGCGGAGCGCAGCCTCGTCGACGAGGGTCGCGGTCGGCACGTCCTTGCCGTCGAGCGTCGCCGTGGGCGTGCCCTGCACCCCGCTGCTGTAGAAGATCGACGTGCTGTTGGCCGCCCAGGTCAGGTACGTCCCGTCCGCGACGCACTTCTTGAACGTGTCGAGGTCGGTCCCGGTGATGCCCGCCTTCTCGCCGAACGAGATCAGCTGGTCGTCGGTGTAGCCGGTCCCCTCCTGCTCCGGCTGGTTGGCGAACACCGTCGCGTGGAACTCCTTGGCCTTCCCGGCGTCGATCGCGCAGCCGAAGGCCGCCGCCGCACGCAGGGACGAGTCGTTGCCCAGGTTGTTGTCGAGGAAGGTCGTCGGACGCCAGACCAGCCGCACGATCCCCTCGTCGGCGAGCTTGACGATGCCTTCGCCGTTCGCGTCCTCGACCGCCTTGCACGCCGGGCACTGGAAGTCTTCCCAGATGGCCAGCGTCGGAGCGTCGGGGTTCGAGCCGTACGGCACGCCGTACGCGTAGGTGTCCTCGCCGCCGAGCGTTCCCGTGGGCACTGCCGCGCTCGGGTCGGCCGATGCCGTCACGGACGGGGAGGCGGGGCTGCTCGAGGAGGTCTTGGCGATGGCGGCGACGCCGCTGATCGCCGCGGCGACGACCACCCCCGTGATCGGCCCGATGAT
>JAFIHP010000328.1 GCA_017849335.1 Actinomycetales bacterium
GCCGCGACGTCGTCGTCGGCGGAGAGTCGCAGGTCACGACGACCGTCGATCCCCAGCCGTACCAGGAGCTGACCGAGGCCGCGCTCACCGCGCTCGGGCTCACCGGGCACGCCGTGCTGCAGGCCATCGACGGGCCTGACGGACCCGTTCTCGTCGAGTGCAACCCGCGGCTGGGCGGTGCCTCGACGCTCTCGCTCGCGAGCGGGCTGCGGTCGGCAGCATGGGCCTGGCTCGAAGCCGTCGGACGCGATCCGGACGAGCTGACGTTCGTCCCCGAGCCGCCCGGGCTGCGGCTCGTCCGCACGGCCCACGACGAGATCAGGCGTGTCGGCGCGTGATCGTCGTCTTCGACCTGGACGACACGCTCTACGACGAGAGCACCTACGTCGACTCCGGCATGCACGCGGTGGCGCGGTTCCTGGCCCCGACGTTGGATCGACCCGCGTCGCAGGTGCTCGCTGACCTGCGGCGCGTCCTCGCCCGCGACGGGCGCGGGGCCGTGTTCGACACCGTCCTCGCCGAGCACGGCGTGGTGGACCCTGGGCTGGTCGACGCCTGCGTCGTCGCGTATCGCGAGCACGTCCCGGACATCGCGCCGTACCCCGGTGTCCGGGAGATGCTCGCCTCCCTGGCGGCGACGGGACCCTTCCTCGTCACGGACGGGGACGCGGAGGTGCAGCAACGCAAGATCGACGCTCTCGGAATCGAGCCGCTGCTCGCCGGCGCCTACCGGACGTGGGCCTACGGCCGGGACGCCGGCAAGCCGTCCCTGCACTGCTTCGAGCTGATCCGCGAGCGGACCGGCGCCTCCTGGGCGGACCTCGCCTACGTCGCGGACGACCCGAGCAAGGACTTCGTGTCGCTGAACGCCGTCGGCGCGACCACCGTCCGCGTCCATCGCGGGCGATGCGCGGACGTCCTCGCCGCCCCGGGGTTCGATGCGCGCCTGCACGTCGACGACGTGACGCAGGCACCTACCGCGCTGGGCCTGGTCCACGACTAGGGCCGTCCCGACGTAGGCTCGCGACGTGCGCAGCGTCAGCATCGGCGGTCGGCCCGTCGGCCCCGGACACCCCGTCTACGTCATCGCCGAGGTGTCCGCGAACCACAACGGGAGCCTCGCCCTCGCCCGGGAGACGGTCGCGGCAGCGGCCGAGGCCGGTGCCGACGCGATCAAGCTGCAGACGTACCGGCCGGACACCATCACGTTCCACAGCGATGCGGCGCCGTTCCAGATCACCGACGGCACGCTCTGGGACGGGCGCACGCTCTGGGACATCTACGAGGAGGGGCAGACCCCCTGGGAGTGGCACGCGGAGCTGTTCGAGTACGCGAACTCCCTCGGACTGCAGGGCTTCTCGTCGCCGTTCGACCCGACGGCCGTGGCGTTCCTCGCCGAGCTCGGCGTTCCGGCGTTCAAGGTCGCGTCGTTCGAGATCGTCGACCTGCCGCTCGTGCGACTGATGGCCGAGCAAGGCGTGCCGGTCATCCTGTCGACCGGCATCGCCAGCGAGGACGACATCACCGCGGCGGTCGCGACCTGCCGGGAGGCCGGCAACGACGACCTCGTCGTCCTCAAGTGCACGTCGTCGTACCCGGCGCCCTTCAGCGAGCTCAACCTGCGGACCATCCCGGACATCGCCGCGCGCTTCGACGTCGTTCCCGGCCTGTCGGACCACACGATGTCGGTGTCCGCCGCCGTCGCCTCCGTCGCGCTCGGCGCGTGCGTCATCGAGCGGCACCTCATCGTCGACCGCGAGCTCGGCGGCCTAGACTCGCAGTTCTCGACAGACGCGACCGAGTTCGCCGACCTCGTCGCGCGGGTCCGCGAGACCCAGGAGGGCCTCGGCGAGGTCTCGTACGAGCTCACGCCGCGCGCCGCCGCGAGCCGTCGGCACGCGCGTTCGCTCTTCGTGGTCGCCGATGTCCGCGCCGGAGACCTCGTCACGCCCGAGAACGTCCGGTCCATCCGGCCGGCCGACGGCATGCCACCGGCGCGGTTGCCGCAGGTCCTGGGGAGCCGCTTCACCCGCGACGTCGACGCGGGGACGCCGCTCGCGGACGACCTGCTCGCGTAGACCAGCCGCGTGATGCCCGCACCCGCGCGCCGCGCGCACCTGACGCGGGACGAATGGCGCGACACGCCGAAGTAACGCCCGCGTTCATGCCGTTTCTCCCGCGTCGCGGGAGAAACGGGGCGGGCCGGGCCGAATGGCGGCCTAGAGCAGGGGCGGGAGGTCGGCGGGGGTGTCCGCCAACGCGACGGCGCCGGCCGCCGTGAGCTCGTCCGCACTGCCGTAGCCCCACAGCACGCCGACGGCGTCGATCCCATGACGCGCGGCGCCGAGGACGTCGTGCTCGCGGTCCCCGACCATGACCGTCCGCTCGACCGGCGCCGTGATCCCACGGCACGCGAGCTCCTCGAGCGTGTGCGCGATGACAGCCGCCTTGTCGTGCCGCTCCCCGGCAAGGTCCGCGCCCCCGATGAACGCGAACCGGCCCGCCAGGTCGAAGTGCTCCAGGATCAGCGTCGCCGAGTAGGTCGGCTTCGACGTCGCCACCGCCAGCGTCGCCTGACCGCCCAGGACGCCGAGCAGGTGCTCCACGCCGGGGTAGACGGCGTTCTCGAAGAGCCCCACGTCGTGGTACCGCTCGCGGTACTTCGCGATCGCCGCGTCGACGAGGTCCGGCGGGAGCCCGAGGCCCTGGCCGAACGTCACGGCGAGCGGCGGCCCGAGGAACGTCCGGAGCACCGCGTCGTCCGGTGACGGCAGCCCGAGCCCGTCGAGGGCGTACCGGATGCACGCGATGATCCCCGGCGCCGAGTCGGTCAGCGTGCCGTCGAGGTCGAGCAGGACCAGGTCGCGGCGCGGCACGCCGAGAC
>JAFIHP010000329.1 GCA_017849335.1 Actinomycetales bacterium
AGGTGAACGACGTGTGTCGCTAGCGCGCATCCGAGCGCAGGTCGACCACGGTCACGAGGTCGCCTGGCTCGACGTGGGTCACCTCGGCGTCGATGACGACGAGGGCCTCGGCCGCCGCGAGACCACCGAGCACGTGCGAGCCCTGGCCGTGGCCGACCGGCACGACGGCGCCCGACGGCAGGAAGCGTGCCCGGGCGTACTGCCGCTTGCCCGCCGGCGAGTCCAGGGCGGCTTCGATCGGCAGCCGCACCTGCGGACGGTGGAGGTCGGTGAGCCCACGCATCGCCCGGATCGCTGGACGGACGAACGCCTCGAACGACACGTAGCTGCTGACCGGGTTCCCGGGCAGCGTGATGATGGGGACGCGGTCCTCGCCGACGAACCCGTGCCCCTGCGGCATTCCCGGGTTCATCGCCACCTTGGTGAACTCGACCGTCCCCAGGGCGGACAGAACGGCCTTGACCGTGTCGTACACGCCCATGCTCACGCCGCCGCTGGTGAGGATCAGGTCGCAGCGGTGAAGCTGGTCCTCGACGGCGGCCATCACGGCACCCTCGTCGTCGATGACCGGCCCGACCCGGTAGGCGTCGGCGCCCGCCTCCGCGCAGGCCGCGACGAGCAGGTAGCTGTTGGAGTCGCTGATCAGCCCGCGCCGCAGCGGGGTTCCGGGCTCGACGAGCTCGGACCCGGTCGAGATCACCGCGACCCGGGGGCGGGGATGCACGACCACGAGCCCGCACCCGACCGCCGCGAGGATCGCGGCCTGCCTCGCGCCGATGACGGTCCCGGCCCTCAGGATGGTCTCTCCCGCGACGACGTCCTCGGCCGCCCGGCGCACGTGCGCGCCGACCGCGACCGGGGACATGACGGCCACGACCGGCGTGCCCCCGTCGGTCGCCTCGACCGGGACGACCGCGTCGGCTCCGTCCGGCATCGGCGCCCCGGTCATGATCCGGACCGCCTGCCCAGCCGACACCGTCTCGACGGAGCGGAAGCCGGCCGGGACGTCGTCGATCACCGTCAGCTCCACCGGGCCGGCAGCGGTCGCGGCAGCAACGTCCTGCGCGCGGACCGCGTACCCGTCCATCGCGGAGTTGTCGAACGACGGCAGGGGCCACGGGGCGCTGACGTCCGCGGCGAGGACGCATCCGTGCGCCGCTCCGATCGGGAGCTCCAGCGGTGCGAGCGGAGTGATCCCGTCGAGGATCTCCCGGCAGTAGTCGTCGACGTCGCGCAGCACGCTCGCGAGGCTACCGTCGTCAGCCACCCCGCTCGACCACGTCCTTCACGCCCTTGGCTCCCATGGTGACGACGAGGACGCGGGCGACGTCCTGGCCCTTGTTCGATCCGTTGTGCCAGACGCCCTGCGCCTGCATGAAGCCCGTACCCGCGGCGAAGTCCTTCGTGACGCCCGCGTCGTACTCCTCGCTCCAGGTCCCCGACAGCACGTAGACGAAGGTCGGCGTGCGCTGCTTGAGCCAGCCCGTCTGCTGGCCGGGCTGGAGCTCGACGACCTCGCTGGACACCCGGGCCTGCTTGCCGGTCGGATAGGCGATGGGCTGGTCCAGGACCGTGAGCCGCTGACCGGAGAGCACCGAGGAGCCCGATACCGCCGACCCGGACGCGGACGGCGCCGAGGTCGTGGGGGAGTCGGACCCGCCGCAGCCGGCGAGGAGCAGCGCTCCGGCCGCGAGGCAGGCGACCTGGGCGGTCCGGGAAAGGCGGCGTCCCATCCAGTCAGGCTACGCGGCGGACGGCACCGGTCCCGGGAGCCGCGCGGAGGTCACGCCTCCAGCTCCGGGTGCGCGTCGGACGCGTGCCCGGACGTGCTGCCCCCGAGCCGACCGCACAGCAGCAGGCCGTACCCCACCGCTGGTCCGATGAGAAGCGCGAACGCGACGGTGCCGACACCGACGGTTCCGCCGAGGAGCCAGCCCACCACGAGCACGCTCGCCTCGATCGCGAGCCGGACGGCGCTGACCGGCCAGCCGGTCCGACGGTGGATCCCCGTCATCGCGCCGTCGCGCGGGCCGGGGCCGAGGTTCGCCGTCAGGTACAGCCCGCTCGCCAGGCCGATCAGCGCGATCCCGCCCGTGACCATCAGGGCACGCGGGACGAGGGCGGACGGCTCGGGCAGGAGGTCGGACATGACCTGCAGGGAGACCGCGATCACGACCGCGTTCGCGACCGTTCCGAGGCCCGGCCGCTCCCGCAGGGGGATCCACACGAGCAGGACCGCGACGCTCGTCGCGAACGTCGCCTCGCCGATCGAGATCGGCAGCCGAGCGGACAGTCCCTCGGCCAGCACGGTCCACGGCGTGACGCCCAGACGGGCGTCCACCAGGAGCGCCTCGCCCGTGCCGAAGAGCCACAGGCCGACGAGCAGCGCGATGAGCGTCGGCGGACGCGCGCGCCAGCGGTAGGTCGCGCTCCACCGGGTCGTGGGCACCGTCCGGGACGGCGCTCGCAGCAGGCGCATCGAGGCAGGCTACGGGGCCCGGCGCAGCATGCGGCGGAGCCGGGCGACGATGCCCGTCGGGCGCGCGGTCCCCAGATGCGCGCCGAGGGCCGCGGCGACGGCGTCGAAGGTCGGCCGCGGCAGGACGGCCCCTTCGCGCCGGACCGCCGACGCCGGCACCGCGAGCATGCGGTCCAGCCGCACCCAGCTGGGTCGGCCCTGGCCGTCCCAGGGACCTGCCCCGATCGCCAGCCAGTCGCGGTCCGCGTCGTGCGCGCGACTGGACAGCATGAGGACCGCCAGCCGCCCGTCGGGCGTCTGGCCGACCACGGCGACCGGCCGGTCCTTCCCGACGGTCCGGTCGTCCTCGAAGGACACCCAGGTCCAGACGACCTCGCCGGGGTCAGGGTCGTGGTCGAGCCGGGGGCGGTACTCCCACCGGACCGGTCCGCTGTAGTCGTACGCCCCGCCGCGGTCCGGTGCGGGCTCGGCCGGTGCCGGAGCGCCGGTCACCGGTCGCCGCCCTCGCCGGTCGGCTCGGGATCGAGGAACCCGGGCCGAGCCCACAGGTAGCCCTGACCGTGCTGCAGCCCGGCGGCCAGCGCGAGCTCACGTTGCTCGTCGGTCTCGACGCCCTCGACGATCATCGCGACGCCGGTGGTCGGTGCGAGCTCCGCGAGCCATCGCAGGAAGCGCAGGCGTCGCTCGTCCGCCGGGCCGTCGATCATCGCCCGGTCCAGCTTCACGATGTCGATGGGGAAGTCCTGCAGGTACGACAACGACGAGTAGCCCGAGCCGAAGTCGTCCAGGGCGATCCGGACACCCTGGCTCCGCAGCGACTCCAGCCTGGCCAGTGTGGTGGGCGTCGCGTGCAGGAGCTGGCTCTCCACCAGCTCGAGCACGAGCGCTCCGGCCTCGAGGCCGTTGCTCTCGAGGGTGCGTTGCACGTCGCGTTCGAGATCGCGTCGGACCAGCTGCGCGCCCGAGACGTTGATGCTCGTCCACGTCCCCGGTGGCCGCCGTACCCGGTTCGCGACCGCCCGGCGGAGCACCCAGTCACCGATGTCGACCATGAGCCCCGCGGCCTCGGCCACCCCGATGAACTGGTCGGGCCCGATGAGCCCGTGGCGCGGGTGCATCCACCGGATGAGCGCCTCCTGGCCCACCACGGCACCGTTCGCGATCTCGATCACGGGCTGGTAGGCGAGCCGGAACTCGCCCTCACGCAGGGCGCCCGAGATGTCGTCGGCGCCCGGCGACCACATCTCCGGCAGGCGAAGGTCCTCGGAGTAGGCCGTGATCCGCCCGGGCCCCGATGACCTCCCGTGCTTGAGCAGGGCAGCGAGCCGGTGACGCACGGCCGCCGCGGACGTCGTCGGGTCGGTCACGACGACGTAGGCCGCACTCAGCGACACCCGGACGGTGCCGCCCGGGATCTCGATCGGAGCGCCGAGCTCGACTGCCATCCGGTCGAAGAAGTCGTCCGCCAGCCAGGACCGGCTCAGTCCCGTCAGGATCACCTCGAACTCGTCGGTCCCGACACGCGCGACCGTGTCCTGCGACCGCACCAGCGCCTCGAGCCGGTGCGCCACCTCCATGAGGACGGCGTCGGCGACCGCGTCGCCGTGCCGGTCGACGATCGCCTGGAACCCGTCGATGTCCGCCTCGATGACGGCGACGGCGTCATCGCGGCGGTCCAGGCCGCCGACGGCGTGGCGGAACCGGTCCTCGAAGAGCATGCGGTTGGGCAGGTTGGTCAGCGAGTCGTGCGTCGCCGCGTGCATCGCCGCAGCGCTCGCGGCCCGGACTTTCCGCTCCTGGGCGTGGTCCTCGGTGACGTCCCTCCACGTCACGACGACGCGGTCGTCCACGGTGCGCGCGGCAACGACGTCGACGGTCCCGATCAGGCTGCTCGCGGCGGTCCCGAGGACGGCCGTCATGCGGACCGGCTCGGCCGAGCTCGCCGCCCGGCGGAGCAGGTCCTCGACGTCCGTCCGGTCCGCGACCGGGAGCACCGACCGCACGTCCACGTCGGCAACGTCTGCGGGTCCGAGTCCGCTCGAGGCGCGAGCCGGTCCGTTCGCGAACGTGATGGCCCACGTACCGCCGTCGTCACGCATGATGACGAACGCGTCCAGGCCCGCATCCAGGGCCACGCGCAGCGCCGTGTCCGACTCCTCGGCGCGGCGTGCGGCGTCCAGCGCGTCCGCCACGGCGTCGTCACGCTGGCCCAGAGCACGCACCCGACTGGTCGTGGCCAGCGCGACCGCCTGCCCGACGATGACGACCACCGCGATCAGCAGGCGCACGTCCGCCCAGTCGACGACCTCGTCGGCGAACGCGACCGAGGTCGCTGACATGGCCAGGACCGCCATCGTCACCGAGGTCACGAGGATCGCCAGCGATGCGGCCGCGGAGTCCAGCCGTCCGGCGATCAGCACGACCGCGCCGAGGACGACGACGGCCAGTGACGAGCCCCGAGCCAGGAGAAGCAGGCTGAGAGCCAGGGCCGCCCACAAGATGACCTGCTCGGCGACGGAGCCGCGACGCCAGATCGCGGTGACGGGCCTGGCCTGCAGCATGAACGGGGCGACGACGAGGATGCCGAGCGCGTCGCCGGCGAAGACGTCCCACCACATCCGCGTGGCGTCACTCGTGCTACCGACGGTCGGCTGCAGGACGACGACGACCGTCGCCGACGCAGCACAGGCGATCACGGCTCCGGACGCGAGCCAGCCCAGGCTGCGCAGGCTCGTGAGCTTGCGGTCCGTCGCGGTCGCCAGCCGCAGGAAGGGCAGCGCGATGACGGGCTCGAGCACGTTCACCGCGAGGAACACGAAGGTGAGGCCGGAGTACGAGGACACGCCGACCGTGTATGCCGCATACCCGACGGCGATCGCCGCGAGGGTCACCGCCCGACCGCGTACGCCGGTGGCCCACAGCAGCATCACCGCGCCGAAGCCGGCGGCGGGCCACAGGACCGCGATCTCGCTGCCCGACAGCATCCGGTCGCCGACGAAGCTGAGCACGAAGTACCCGACCGCCGTGACGCCGGCGTTCACCCATAGGCGTGACAGCACGCCGCCGCCGGCAGCGCGGGCCGAGCCGATCACGCGTTCCCCTAAGCACCCGACAACCGGCGACCACCCGTCGCCCGCGCACAGTATGTCGACCGCTGCGGCGTCTCCCCGACGGCGCCACGCCCGGCCGACGGGCTAGCCGGCAGGGTCCGACGGCAGCGTGCAGACGGCAGCCTGGAGGCCCGTCCACGTGCGTGGTCCGACGAGCCCGTCGACGGCCAGCCCAGCCGACCGCTGGAACTCCCGCACGGCCCGCCGGGTCTGGGTCGAGTACGTGCCGTCGACAGCCCCCGGGTCGCGCCCGACCGCCACCAGCGCCTGCTGGAGGACCGCCGTCGCGTACGGGTCGGAGTCCGTCCCCGTGACGTGGTCGATCCTCGTCGGGTCGGTCACGCTGCACAGGTAGCCCAGCGCCTCGTCCTCGTCGGGGAGCGCGGCAGGCACGTCGGGGGTGGGAGCCGCTGACGACGAGGGGCTGGCGCTGGCCGACGCTTCCGCGCTCGACGTGGGTCCGAACTCGTCCGCGGGGTACAGCCGGCAGTCCAACTGGGAGGACCCGTCGACCAGGAAA
Organism: Actinomycetales bacterium; assembly: GCA_017849335.1. GTDB lineage: Bacteria > Actinomycetota > Actinomycetes > S36-B12 > S36-B12 > UBA10649. The sequence goes on from JAFIHP010000329.1 coordinate 6,110, forward strand.
TCCAGGCACCCGGGATCCAGCGCGAGCTCGGTGCGCGCCCCACCGGCGCCCGGGAGGGTGAGCCGTGCGGGGCTCGACGTGCCGTCCGGCCAGCGCACGTCGACGCTGTCCGGCGCCGTGGTCGTGACCGTGACGAACTGCTGCCCGCGAACCGCACCGTCCGCCGCCCGCCGGTAGAAGCGGCCGTCGTACACGCCCGGGGTGCCGGTCGGCTCGAGCTCCAGCACGTACCCGGCCCCGTCCTGCGCGGCCGCGAGCGTGGTCCACGACTCCGGCAGCCCGAGGTCGACCGGAGCCGGGGCAGCGGACGCGGACGGCGACGGGCTCGACGAGGGCGTCGCGCCCAGCAGGCGCGGCGAGGACGATGCGGCGGTCCCGGTGTCGGACGTCGAGCACCCCGCGAGGAGCGCGGCAGCCGTGAGCGTCAGGGCGGCGGTGAGCGTGGCGGCACGGTGGCCGCGGGGAAGTGCGATCACCCGGTCAGGGTCGCACGGGTCCGCGCGAACCGTCGAAGCGACGCGCCCGGCCTAGACGTACTCGTGCCGACGCAGCCAGCGCATCGACACCGATCCCCACAACGGCGGCAGGTAGAACGTCGCCAGCCGGAACGCCACGGCTGTCGAGACCGCGTCGGCCGGAGGCACGCCGATCGCCTGGAGACCCGCGGTGTACCCGGCCTCGGCGACTCCCATGCCGCCCGGCACCGGCATCAGTCCGGCGAACAGGCTGACGGCCGTGTTGATCAAGATGAGCTGGGACAGGTGCGCGGTCTCCCCGAACGCCGCGAGGCAGACGCCGAGGACGAGAGCCTGCATGACCTGTGCGCCCAGGTTCCCCAGCAGCATCGTGGCGACCTTGCGCGGGTGCCGGATGACCAGGAGGGCGTCTCCGGCGTTCTTGCGCTGCTCGGCGATCCTGGCCTTGATCCGCGGAACGCTCCCCAGCAGCCGGTGCCGCAGGCGCGGAACCGCGAAGGTCACGAGCACCGCGATCAGCGTGAACACGGCGACGACGAGCAGCGGGCCCGGGCTCGACCCGTCCGAGGCGGTCGAATCGGTGGTGCCGCGCACCGCCGACGTGAAGCCCGGCAGGCCGGACACCAGGATGAGGAGGATCAGCGAGATCTGGACCAGGAAGCCGCTGAAGCTGTCGATCATCCCGATGCCGATCGCCGTCGCGGCGGGCAGGCCGAAGCGCTCGAAGAACCTCACCTCGAGCGCCAGCCGCGCGGCCGTGGACGGCAGGCACAAGGCGATGAACTGGATCGCGTACTGCAGCATCAGGACCGGCACGTACCGCAGGCGCTTGAGCGTTGATCCGATGGTCGAGAACGCGAAGAACATCTGGATCACCGGCGACAGGAGGACCGCGAGCACCACCCAGGCCCAGTCGGCCGTCGACAGCGCGTCGGCCATGCTCGCGAAGTCCACCCCCGAGAAGGCGCTGATGAGGGTGTAGGCGATCAGGGCCACGACCGCGACGATCGCGATCGACTTCGCCGATACCCGCCGGATCTGCTGCAGCGGCGGTGCCTCCACCTGCGCGAGCGCGACGGCAGCGTGCTGGAGGTCCTTCATCGACCATTCGCCGTCGTGGACCGCCTGACGCTGGGAGCGGCTCAGGACTGCCGGCTGAAGGTAGGGCAGGAGGTCGATGGTGGCGTCCGCGCCCAGCGCGGCCCGTGCCCGCGCGAGGGCGCGGTCCTGGCCGACGACGAGGGCCGTCGCGACCAGGAGGCGGACGCGGTCGACCTGCCGGTCGCCGTCGTCGGAGGTGAGCTCGGCGTCGGCGAAGTCGGCGAGGGCGACCTGCCCGTCGGACCGGCGGACGATCGCCTCCGGCCCGATCCGGCCGTGCGCCATCCCCGTGCGGTGCAGCGCCAGCAACGCCGACCAGGCGGCATCGATGTCCGCGTCGGCGAGCTCGGAGTCCGCGTCGGCGAGCTTCCACGTCGGCGCGTCCGTGGCGATGAGGGCGTCGCCCTGCTCACTGCGCCCGACCGCGACCGTCGACAGGACCGGGACTCCGTCCCGTGCCGCCATCAGGCCGGCCAGCGCCTCGTGCTCGACCCGGAACACGCGGCCACGGCCGAGCCGCAGGCTCTCGCCGCGGCGCGTCAGCGCGGTCCATGCCGAGCCGATCAGCTGCGAGTCCCACGCGTCGCGGCCGAACACGCGCACCGTCAGGTGCGCGCCGCCGGCGAGCTGCGCATCCCACATGGCCTCGCCACCGACCCCGGCCGGCAGGGGCGCGGCGTCAGTCGCGTCGATGCCGAGGTCGGACAACGCGATCTCGACCTGTTCGGACGTGAGCAGACCCTGGGGGGAACCGAAGAGAAGGTGCGCGACGGCGGCGGCCCCGATTCCCAGGAAGAAGCCGGAGATCGCTCCCCCGGCCCACGTCACGCCGAGCCCCACGACGCCGACCGCCGCGAACAGCACCAGCGCGCGCCCGATGTACCGCAACGGCCGCGAGAGCCAGGTCGAGGCGGCGACGACGATCGCCGTCGCGACGGCGATCCTGACCGCCGGGTAGACCTGGGAGTCCGGCTGGCCCAGGAGCGAGGACCAGAGCTCGTCCCGCGTCATGCCCGCTGCCGTGCCGACGACGAACGAGCCCGCGAGCGCGAACAGGCCGGACAGCAGCAACGTCAGGGTGAGGTGACGGCGTCCGGTGAAGAAGAGCGGCAGGACGACCAGCACGACCGCCCACACCGTCACCGACGTGTACGACAGTCCCCACAGCAGGCCGACGAGGTCCGGCAGGGCGTCCAGGAAGGTCGAGATGCCGGTGTCGACGGCCCCAGGGCCGGGCGCCGAGCCCGCGCCGACGACCAGCACCAGCACCGCGAGCGCAAGCAGCATGCCGTCGGTAGGGCGCCGCTTCCTCCCGGCGTCGGCGGCGGAGGACCACACCCGCACGAGGTCGTGCATGCCGAACCGCGCGCTCGTCGCCACATGCCCTCCCGCCCGGCCGGACCGTCTCCACCTACCGGTTCGGCGCACACCCTACGAGCAGGATGTGCGCCGAACCGTGCGATGGGCGGTAATCGCGTCGCCTACGAGGCCGACGTGGGCTCCGCCTGGACCGCGGCCTCCTCGGCCTCCTTCTTGGCCGCCTTCGAATCGGCCTTGAGCTCCTTGCGCTCGACCTTCTCGGCGTGCTTCACGGCCGCCTCGACCCGATCGGCGATCGCGGCGGCGGCAACCGCCACCAGCGCGTACTGGCCGTTGTCCAGCATCTCGCCGAGGTCCTTCAGGTCACCGCGGTTCATGCCACCCGCAGCGTGACCGGCCCAGGCACCCAGGCCCGCACCGATGCCGGTCCCCCACAGCACGGCGGCACCGATGCCGACGGCCGGGAACAGCGCGACGACGAGGCCAGCCGCGAGCCCGAGGCCGCCGCCGACCCACGCACCCTGGCGCAGCGGCTGCTCGTGCTTCTTGACGATCTTGACCTTGCCCTTGTCGTCCTTCTCGATGATGGCCGCATCGAAGGTGTCGACGATGCCATCGTCGTAGTACAGCGACTTGACGGCGTCGTAGTCCGCCTCGGCGTCGGCGAGGGAGTCGTAGGTCGCCGCGAAGGCAGCGAAGGTGTCCAGCCCTTCCATGATGTCTCCTGTCACTCGCCGGCCCGTGGCGGGCCGGTCGCGCGTTCGACTGTAGCCCTCGGCCCCACGGACGCAACCGATCTCGTCCGGTTCGGGTGACGTAGCCGCGGTCGCACCGGTCCGCGGCCGAGCTCCCCGAAGAGGGCCGGGCGTCGTCGTTGCAGGGCAACGGGTTCGACCGCACGGAGTGCCCCGCCTCGCGCACGCCCGCATGGGCGATCGCAAGACCGGTGAACCCGTCCGACGGCCGCCGTCACGCTCCTGGGTTATCGTCGTCCTACCCCTCAGTAGCCTCCCCTCGCCGAGGAGTCCCATGCGTACCGCCCGCGTTGCCCTGACCGCCGCCGCCTGTGCCGCCCTCGTCGCCACGGGGGTCGCGACGGCCCAGCCCGCCGCCGCCGCCCCCGCGAAGGGTCAGTGCTACGCCTACACCGCGGCGGTCCTGAAGGCCGTCTCCAGCGACGCTGCCGCCGTGGACTGCGCGGGCGAGCACACCGCCGAGACCTACTACGTCGGCACCGTCACCGACCGGCTCGGACTCCCGTCCACGTCGTCGCAGGCGATGCGCCTGTCGGCCGGACGGCAGTGCACGACCGCCGCGATGAACGCCTACCTGGGAATGCCGGATCGCAAGCTGCCCAGCCGCTTCCGCACGGTCGTGCTCTTCCCGAGCGACGCCCAGTGGAACGCGGGCGAGCGCTGGGTCCGCTGCGACGTGGTCCTGCAGGGCGGCCTGGCACTGAAGTCCATCACGGGAACCGCAGCCGCCTTCGTGGCGGCGAACCCGCAGACGCAGTTCGACTTCTGCACGCCGGGACAGCCCAACGCCCGCGCCACGTCCGCCTACCCGTGCACGACGCCGAAGAAGAACTGGATCAAGGTCCTCGACGCCGAGCTCGGGGGACCCGGGTCGAAGTTCCCCGGGCAGGGCACCGTCGAGCGCAAGACGCGGGCGCTGTGCGAGAAGCAGGGCAAGAAGTGGTCCGGGAAGCAGAAGTACCCCGGCTGGTGGGCGATCTGGCCGACCGCGGTCGGCTGGCGCCAGGGGCACCGGTCCGCCCAGTGCTTCGTGCCGTACCAGCAGTACGCGAAGCAGCTCGAGATCGACGCCGCCAAGAAGAACCCGGCTCCGACCCCGGCGCCTACGGCGACCACGGACCCGCAGCCGGCTCCGGCGGCGTCCTAGTCGATGACGGTGCGGCGCGGTCCGACGCCCCAGACCAGGTAGTTCCACACCCAGTCGGCGACCACGCTGACGCGTTGGCGTCCGCCGGTCAGGTAGAACAGGTGCAGGCCCAGCCACGCCATCCAGGCGGGCAGCCCCGCCAGGCGCAGCCCTCCGGACAGCTCGACGACCGCCCGGCGGCGGCCGATCGTGGCCATCTGTCCCTTGTCGCGATAGGCGAACGGCTTCGGCGAGCCCCCCGCCCGCTGCTCGACGAGAGACCTCGCGACGTACTTGCCCATCTGCAGCGCGACCGATCCGACCATCGGCAGCGGTCGTTCGCCCGGCTCGGCCCGGTGGGCCAGATCGCCGATCACCCAGACGTCGTCGGCCAGCCGCAGGGTGTCGGAGACCTCGAGCCGGTTCGCCCGGTCCGCCGTGCCAAGTCCGGCCCACTGCGGCGGAGCCGCGACTCCCGCGGCCCAGATGATCGTCCCGGCGGAGAGCACGATGTTGCCGGCGAGCCGGACGGTCGACGGGTACATGCGCTCGACCGACGAGGACACGCGGACGTCGACGCCGAGCTTCTCCAGGTCCCGCAGGGCGCGTGCGCTCGACTTCTCGCCGAAGGTCGGGAGCAGACGCGGGCCGGCCTCGACCAGAGTGACCGTCGCATAGTCGGCGAGCGACGGGAACTCGCGATGCATGGCCCGTTGCAGCTCCGCGATCGCCCCGGACAGCTCGACGCCCGTGGGCCCGCCGCCGACGACCACGACCTGCAGGGCCTCCCGCGGCGCGTGCCCGAGCTCGACGTCCTCGTAGGTCTGCAGCAGGCGATGCCGGATCGCCCGGGCCTCCTGCACGGTCTTCATCTGCAGGGCGTTCTCAGCGACGCCGGGGATGCCGAACGTCGTGCCGGTGCTTCCCATCGCGAGCACCAGCTGGTCCCACGGGAGGACCGTGCCGTCGTCGAGTCGAAGGGTGTGCGCAGCCGTCGAGATCGCGACGACCTCGCCCCGGCGGAACCGGACTCCGGGGATCGCCGCGCGCACCGGGTAGGCGATGTCGTCCTCGGGCAGGCCACCGGTCGCCACCTGGTACAGAAGCGGCGAGAAGACCTGGTACGGATTGCGGTCGATCACGGTGACGTCGAAGCCGTCGGCCTTGCGGAGCTTCCGCGCGCAGGCCAGACCGCCGAACCCGGCCCCGACGATGACGACCCTGGTCGGTGGTCGCGCTCCGATCGCGTCCTGCGTCACCGTTCACCGCTCCGTGATTGGGGATTCCCGACGGAACGAGTCTAGGAGGCGGGCCGTGACCGTCCGCCCGACGCTCACTCGGCGAGAGCGAACCACTGCTCCTCGAGCTCGGCGCGCTCGGCCTCGAGCGCGCGCAGCCGCGTGTGCAGGTCCGCGACCTGCTCGTAGTCGGTCGCGTTCGCGGCCAGGTCCGCGTGCAGGTCGGACTCCTTGGCCCGCAACCGGTCGAGCTGGCGCTCGATCCGGGCGAGCGCCTTGCCGGTCTCGCGGTCGGCAGCCGCGTCACTGCGCGCGGGCGGGGCGCCGGTCTCGGGGACGTCGGGACCAGCGATCGGACTCCCGGCCGGCGCCGCCTGACCGTCGCGCAGCCGCAGGTACTCCTCGACGCCTCCCGGCAGCGAGACGACCCGTCCGTCACCCGGCAACGCGACGACGTCGTCGCACACGCGCTCGGTGAAGTAACGATCGTGCGACACGACGACGAGCGTCCCGGCGAACCCGTCCAGCAGGTCCTCCAGGGCCGAGAGGGTCTCGACGTCGAAGTCGTTCGTCGGCTCGTCGAGCACGAGCAGGTTCGGCGCCCCCATCAGCAGGCGCGTGAGCTGGAGGCGGCGGCGTTCGCCACCCGACAGGTCTCCGACCGGCGTCCACTGGCCGTCCGCCCCGAACCCGAGCCGCTCGCACAGCTGGGACGCCGTGAGCTCGCGACCCTTGCCCAGGTCGACCCGGTTCGCGACCCGCTCCACCGACTCGAGCACCCGCCAGCGCGGGTCCAGCTCCTCCAGGTGCTGGGACAGGTACGCCGGGCGCACGGTCACGCCGGTCACCACCCGGCCGGACGAGGGCCGCAGCTCGCCGAGGAGGACGCGGACCAGGGTGGTCTTGCCGGCCCCGTTCGGACCGAGGATCCCGAGCCGCTGCCCGGGGCCGAGATCCCACGTGACGCGGTCGAGCAGGGTCCGGTCGCCGAGGGCGATCGAGACGTCGTGCAGCTCGACGACGGTCTTGCCCAGGCGGGCCCCGGCGAACGCGAGCAGCTCGACCGCGTCCCGCGGCGGCGGCTCGTCGCGGATCAGCTCGTTGGCCGCCTCGACGCGGAAGCGTGGCTTCGAGGTCCGGGCCGGGGCGCCGCGCCGCAGCCAAGCGAGCTCCTTGCGGATCAGGTTGGACCGCCGCGCGTCCGCGGCGGCCTGCTGTCGCTGGCGCTCGGCCTTGGCCAGCACGTAGGCGGAGTATCCGCCGACGTACTCCTCGACCTGGCCGCCGACGACCTCCCACATGCTGTCGCAGACCTCGTCGAGGAACCATCGATCGTGGGTCACGACGACGACGGACAGGCCGGGCCGGTCACGCAGGTGCGCCGCGAGCCAGCCCACGACCTCGAGGTCCAGGTGGTTCGTGGGCTCGTCGAGCAGGAGGAGGTCCAGGTCGTCGATGAGCAGCCGGGCCAGGTCGACCCGGCGACGCTCGCCGCCCGAGAGGGGCCCGACCGGGCGATCGAGGATCGCGTCGTCGTGGCCACCGAGCAGGGCCTGGAGCACCTCCCGGGTCCGCGCGTCCGCGGCCCAGTCATGCGCCGGACGGTCGCCGACGACAACCGCACGGACGGTGGCGCTCGGGTCGCCCCCGGGCTGCTGCCGCAGGACCCCGACCCGCGTCCCCCCGGTGATGCTCACTCGTCCGCTGTCGACCGTCTCGTCCCCGGCGAGGACGGCGAGCAGCGTGCTCTTGCCGGCCCCGTTTCGCCCGACCACACCGATGCGCTGACCGGCCGAGACGCCCGTCGACACGTCCGCGAGCAGAGGACGCTCGCCGTACGCCTTGCCGACCGACTCGAGGTTGACCAGGTTTCGGGAGGGCGGCACGCGGCCATTGTCCCTGAGGGCCTGCGCGGTCCGCCGACGGGCGAAGGTCGCAGAACGGTCACAACCGGGCGTGCGGCCGTGACCGGCTATATCCTCCGGCCGTGCGGAGACCCTGGAAGCGGGCTGGGAGCCCCCTGGAAGCCACTCCGGCTCCCGCCACGACCCACCCGCCGGCAGTCCCGAGCCTGGGCAACGGGTGGACGATCCCGCTCACCGCCGTCGACGTCCCCGCACTGCTGGAGTCCATGCGAGCCGACTCCCTCCCCGACCCGGACCCCGACTTCTACGTCGACTGGAAGGGCGTGCGGACCCGGATCGCGATGCTGCCGTGGGCCCCCGCGGCGCTGGCCGGCCAGGTCACGACGACGCTGCCCATCCCCGACGACGGCTACCGCAGCGAGGACGTCGAGTACGCGTGCCTGGCCGCTGCCCTCCAGGGAGCGGACACCACGTTCCGGATCGTCGAGGTCGGCGCCGGCTGGGCCCCGTGGTGCGTGGCCGGGATCGTGCTCGGCCGCCGGCGGGGCCTGCGCGTGCGGGGTGTCGCCGTCGAGGCGGACAAGCTGCGGGCTGGGTGGGCGATGCAGCATGCCGCGGACAACGCGGTGACGGCCGAGCTCCTGACCGGCAGCCCCGAGGAGCTCGTGGCCCGGCTCCAGGAAGGCACCGAGGCCGAGCTCACGGTCGTCCAGGCCGCCGCCTGGCACGAGACCACGACGCTCTCCTTCCCCGACCTCGACGAGGGCGACATGGGCGGTGCCGTGTGGACGCTGCCCGGGACCGACGTGGACTACCGGGGCGCGCACCTCACCCACCACGAGGTCCCGGCCGTGTCGCTGCGGGCGCTCCTGGCCGACGACACCCTGACCGACCTGCTCCACGTCGACGTCCAAGGGGTCGAGTGCGACCTGCTGCTTCCCGCCAGCGACGACATCCAGGCACAGGTCCGGCTGATGGCGATCGGGACGAGCGACCGACTGAGCGAAGGGCGTCTTCAGCAGCACTTCCTCGCCCGCGGCTGGGGGCTGCGGATCGACGACCCGTGCACCGCTGTGTTCTCGATGACGCATCCGACCCTCGCCGGCTTCACGGTCCAGGACGGGACACAACTGTGGGAGAACCCGTTCCTGCGTCCGGACTTTCCCGGCTGACGCGCGCCCGGCTCCCCGGATTCGCCCGTCGCGGCCGTTATCGTCGCGAGCAGGACGACGCATCCACCAGGGGAGCCGATGGACCGGGCCACGTGTCCACGGGGCCATGCCGTGCTGCCCGGGGCGACGCGGTGCACGGTGTGCGGGATCCACGTCGCCGAGGCCCCGTCCGTCGACGCGGCACCATCGAAGCCCGCCAGGCGACGGCGGACGGCGCTGGCCCTAGCGGGCAGCGCGGCCGTCGCCGTCGCCTTGGGCATCGGCTGGCTCGTGGGCTGGGGTCCGTCCACGATGCAGGCGGCCCCGGCCGCCGAGTCCCCCGGGGCCTCCGTGACGTCGGATCCCGCCGTGACCGTCACCGTCCCGCAGCCCGGCACTCTCGCCACGGACACCCCGTCGGCCGCATCCACGGACCGGCCGTCCCCGCTCGCGGTCCGCGACGCGACGCCGCTCCTGGTCGCCTCCGGGTGCGCGGTGCTGGGTCGCGACATCCGAACGTCGTGCGTGCCGGAGGGAGACCTCGTCACGTTCGACGTGTGCCTGCCCACCGCGGCCGCGGACCTGGCAGCCCGCACCCGGGCCGACGCGTTCGCACCGTGGAAGGCGCCGGCCACGCGTCCGGTCCGCGGGGGTTCGGCCGTCTGCTTCCGCGGAGAGGGCTCGGTGCACGTCGTCCTGAAGGTCCGGGACGGCGTTCGCAAGGAGGTGCGGCTGAGCGCCCGCGACGCCGACGGGCCCGAGCTGGCACGTGTCGACGCGACCGTCACCCGCTCAGACGCTGCTCCAGCCGGCTGACGGCGGCCTCCGGGAGCCCGGCGGCACGGGCCCGGTCCAGCGCGACCCTCGCCTCGTCCCGGCGGTCCAGCCGTACCAGCAGCTCGGCCCGCGACGCGTGCCACCACGCGTGCCCCTCCAGCCCGTCGACCGCGTCGACGGCGGCCAGCCCGGCGACGGGACCGTCGCGCTCGGCGACGGCACCCGCTCGTCCCAGCCGCGCCGCGGGCGACCGGGTGACCGTGAGCAGCACGTCGTACCAGGCGATGACGGCGTCCCAGTCGGTGTCCACGTAGGACGGGGCCATCGCGTGGCACGCCGCGATCGCGGCCTGCGCCACATACGCATCCGCGCGGCCCGGCGTCCGACGAAGCGCGTCGGCCACGAGGTCCATCCCGCGGTCGATCGCCGTACGGTCCCACCGGGCGCGGTCCTGGTCGGCCAGGGTCAGCGCGGCACCGTCCGGTCCGGTCCGTGTCGAGCGGCGCGCGTCCTGCAGGAGCAGGAGCGCGAGCAGTCCGGTCGCCGACGGCTCGTCCGGCATCAGGTCGTGGAGCAGAGCGGCAAGGCGCAGGGCCTCGTCCACGAGCGCGTCGCGGACGACGGCGTCGCCGCTGCTCGCCGCGTAGCCCTCGGTGTACATCAGGTACACCGTGGCGAGAACTCCGCGCAGCCGGCCGGGCAGCTCGGCGTCCGACGGGACGCGGTACGGGATCCGTGCGGTCGCGATCTTCTGCTTGGCCCGTGTCAGCCGCTTGGCGACCGTGGCCTCCGGAAGCAGGAGGACACGAGCGACCTCGGCCGTCGACAGGCCGCACAGGGTCCGCAGGGAGAGCGCGACCTGCGCGTCCAGGTTCAGCGTCGGGTGGCAGCACGTGAACACCAGGCGCAGCAGGTCGTCTCGCACGGTCGACTCGTCCGGGATCATCGGCTCGGTCTCCATCGCACGGACCGCCTGTCGCTGCTTGTCGCCACGAACCGCCTCTCGGCGTACCGCGTCGATCGCGCATCGACGCGCCGCGACCGTGAGCCAGGCTCGCGGCTCGCGCGGAACGCCGTCGCGCTCCCACGCGGACATCGCCCGGACGACGGCCTCCTGCACGGCGTCCTGCGCACGGTCGACGTCGCCGGTGGTGCGGATCAGCGTCGCCACGATCCGGCCGTAGTCAGCTCGGACGGCGGCGTCGACTGCTTCGGCCACCGGCGACGCCGACGCGTCGTCCGGCCCTGCTCGTCGGGTCACATCATCGGGATGACCGGGCGCACCTCGACGGCTCCCATCGCGGCACCCGGAATCCGGGCGGCCACGGCGACGGCTTCGTCGAGGTCGGTGCACTCGAACAGGTAGAAGCCGCTCAGGACCTCCTTGGTCTCGGCGTAGGGACCGTCGCTGGTGACGACCTCTCCATCCGTGACGCGGACCGTCGTCGCTGTCGCGGTCGGGTACAGCGCGGCGCCGCCGCGGATGATGGACGCGACCGACTCACCGAACGCGGCGTACTTCGCCGTCGTCTCGGCCTGCTCGGGCTGCGACCAGTCCAGGTCGGGGGAGTAGATGATCGCGGCGTACTGCGGCATGACGTCTCCTCACGTGCCGGCGCGGGTCGCTGGCTCACCCTAGGGACGAACGAGGACCGGCTGGAAGGACATCCCCGGGGGTTCAGGGTTCGACCGGCGGGTACCTGGGCCTGTCGCCACTATCGAGAGGACCCTCATGAGCGTCGTGACCGACGAAGCGTCCGAGGACATCATCGACGTCATCCACGCGCAGCACGGCCGCATCGACGAGCTCTTCGCCGTGCTCGAGGAGGTGCCGCCCGCCGAGCAGCGCGCCGCGTTCGACGACCTCCGGTCCTTCCTCGCGATGCACGAGGCGGCGGAGGAGGTCGTCCTGCGCCGGGCGACGCACACCCGCGACGTGTCGTCCGTGCTGGACGCGCGGAACGCCGAGGAGAAGGACGCCGCGGCGCTCCTGCGCGACCTGGAGAAGGCCGGTGTCGACGATCCCCGGTTCCCGGCGATGCTGCGCGTCCTGCACGGGAACGTCCGGCGGCACGCCGCCAACGAGGAGTCGCTCGAGCTGCCGTCTCTCGACCTGGACGCCGAGGAGCGCGTTCGACTCGGCAAGCGCTTCCTGCTCGCGGCACGGATGGCTCCGACGCATCCCCACCCCTCCGTCACCGGATCCCCGGCGGCTGTGGCTGCCTTGGGTCCGTTCGCGTCTCTCCTGGACCGGGCGCGGGACGCGATCAGGGAGCTGGTCGACGACGGGGACGCCGACGCCGACCTGCCCTACCACGAGAGCGCCGACGGGGCAGAGCAGCAGCCCGCCGTGGACGTCGAGCCCGACGAGGGCGGGCCTGTCCTCAGCTGACGTCAGCGTCGGACGCCGCCGTCGGCGACGACGAGCCGACGGGTCTCGAGCGCCAAGGCGAGAGCGAGTCTCGTTCGCGGGTCGTGCAAGTCGGCGTTCGTGAGTTCGCCGATCTTCCGAAGCCGGTGCTTCAACGTGTTGTAGTGGATGAACAACCGTCGGGCCGCTGCCGCCCCGCTCCCCAGGCCCAGGTAGGCCTCGAGCGTGTCGCACAGGTCCCCCGACGTCTGCGCGTCATGCCGGATCAGGACGCCGACGTAGTGGTCCACGAAGCGCTCGAGCTCCTCCCGCGGATTGGCGAGCAGCAGGTGCTCGAGCTGCAGGTCGTCGTACCGGACCGTTGGCCGACCTGTCGCCAGCGCGATCGCGATCGCCTCGCGAGCGGTCGCGTGGCTGTCCGCGAGGTCACTCGTCGCCACGGCGAGCGCTCCGACCGCGACCACGACGTCGCCGGCGCCGAGTCGCACGAGCGCCTCGCGCCAGATCGCCTCGTCCGGCCGAGCGGATCGCCGTCGGTGGCGCGGCCGGGCCGGACCGCCCACCGGGACGATCGCGACGACCTCGGTACCGCGGGACCATGCCAGCGAGCCCGCGGGAAGGCGGTCGCGGGCCGCGGTGGCGATCGCGGTGTCGCTCAGCTCGGTCCGTCCGCGCGCCACGAACACGTGGTGCTGGCCCGACAGGTCCCAGCCGTAGAGGTGCGAGCGCTGCCGGATCGTCGGCTCGTCGAGATCGACGCCCGTGACGAGCTCCTCCAGGAACAGCGTCCGCAGCTTGCGGTCCAGCTCCAGGCTCGCGAGCGCCTGCGCGATGTGCATGGCGGCGGCGAAGCAGGACTGCCGGACCAGGCGACGCTGTCCCAGGGTGAGCTCGTCGACGCCGGAGACGACGACGCGACCACGCTCGGACCCGCCGACCATCACCGGGAACGTCCAGCCTGCCGGGGCCTCGAGGTCGGGTTCGGCCTCCTCGGGTCGCGTGCTGGCGCCGATCACGTACCCGCCCGGGTCGACGATCGTGACGTCCCGACCGAGTGCCGCGGTCAGGGCCCCGGCGATCCCGTCCAGTCCGCCGCCCGACAGCGCCACGCCGGTCAGCCGTTCACGGATCTGGTCCGCACTCGACGGATCCGCCCCGTAGTCGGCGAGCACCACCGCGAGGACGGCACCGATCACCTCGTTGAACGACGTGGTGTCCGGCATGACGAGCACCGGCAGGTCGGCGACGTCCGCGGCCTGCGCGAGATCGGGCGGGAGCTGCGCCAGGTACCGCAACGGCTTCACGGCGAGCGCCGCCAGCCCACGGGCCGCCAGCTCGGGCACCAGCTCGACCAGCCTCTCCGGCCGGTCGTGGACGGGGAACCCCGTCGTCAGGAGGATCTCCCCCGGCTTGACGAAGGCCTCGATATCGGGGACCTCCATGACGTTCACGCCGGTGACCACGCGCGCGAGCCCCCGCTGTCCGCCGATGACCGCAGCCCCGGCCATCGGTGCCAGCGTGAGGACCTCCTCGACGGTCACCCCCGCCACGGACGAACTCTTGTCTCTTTCGGACACTGTCGGACCGCAACCGCGTCCGATCCGGACGCTGCGCGCACGTCCCGAGGTGCCCTAGTTTCGCCGCTGTGGTACCCGTCCCCGTCGCCGCCCCCGCGTCCGTCCGGGTGGCTGACGACATGGACTGGTCGGTCGCCCATGACCTCCAGATCGTCCATGTCGGACAGTCTGGCACCGTACTGGCCGGCGCCGGGGCGCACGAGCGCATCCTCGTCCCGCTCACGTTCGCCGATCGGGGGCTCGTCCCGGGTGGCTTGCACGTCGGCCACGCGCGTGAGGTGGCCGAGCTCCGCGCTGCCCTCGAGGACGCCGCGCACAGGTCGCGGAGGATCGACCTCTCCGCCTGGTCGGTCGACGTGACGTCCACGGTCGACCTGCGCCTGCGCGCGTCGGCGATCGCGGCCGACGCCGTGGGAGTGCTCGCGGCCGGCCTCGCCGCCGTGCGGCCGGTTCCGGGCGCGCCGGTCATGGATCCCGGCCCGCAGCGACGTCTGGCTGATGCCCTGGCCACCGCCGTGGTCTCCGGCAGCGACGGCAGCCCCGTGCTCGCAGACCTCGTCGGCGCCGGACCCGGGTCGACTCCCGCAGGTGACGACGTTACCGTCGGCGTGCTGGCCGGGTTCGACGTCGCGGACCGAGCGGGCCTGCTCGACGCGGTCGGCCGGGACGGACTGACTCGGCTGCGGGAGGCGGTGCTGCCGGCCAGCGTCCGCACGACCTGGGTCGCTCGCCACGACCTGCGCGCCGCGGCCGCCGGACGCTTCTGCGAGCGCGTGCACCGCCTCGCCGAGGCCCTCGCGGACCCCGTACGCGCCCGGCACGTGCTCGTCGACGCCGCCCGGTGGGGGGCGACCTCCGGCCTGGATCTGACGCACGGCCTCCGGGCCGCCGCGCACGCCGCCCGCACGATCTCCCCCGAGCTGACGAGGGCCGCGTAGTGGTCCCCACGATCCAGGAGCGCCGATGACCGACCAGCTGTCCGCCCGCGTCTTCCCCAAGCTCTACCGCGACTCGGTGACCTTGATGGCGCTCGCCTCGGCCGCGCAGCGGATCGATGGCGTGCGGCAGGTGGGAGCGGTCATGGCGACACCCGCGAACCTGGCGATCCTCCGCGAGTCCGACATGCTCCCGCCGGAGATCTCCCCCGCGCCGGACGACCTGCTGGTGGTCGTCCGGGCCGATGGCGCCGATGCGGGCGACGCGGCCGTCGCTGTCGTGGAGGCCGGGCTCACGTCCGCCGAGACCACGCCCGGCACGGTCGCCGAGGTGCGTCCCGCGACCGTGCGGGAGGGGCTGATCCGCGACGAGGCCCTCACCGTCGCCGCAGTGTCGACCCCCGGCACCTACGCGCCGGTCGTCGTCGAGCAGGCGCTGCGCGGCGGGCTGCACGTGTTCTGCTTCTCGGACAACGTGCCCGTCGAGGACGAGATCCGCCTCAAGCAGATCGCGGTGAGCTCCCGTCGGCTGCTCATGGGCCCAGACTGCGGGACAGCCGTGCTCGACGGCGTCCCGCTCGGCTTCGCCAACGTCCTTCGCCCCGGACCCGTCGCGATCGTCGCGGCGTCGGGCACCGGAGCGCAGGAAGTGGCGTGCCTCCTGGACGCCGCGGGCATCGGCGTCGCCCAGGTCATCGGCGTGGGCGGCCGCGATCTGACGGCCGAGGTGGGCGCGTTGATGACGAACCTCGCTCTGGACCTCGTCGCCGACGATCCCGACGTCGGAGCCGTCGTCCTGGTCTCCAAGCCGCCCGCTGCCGCCGTGGCCGCACAGGTCCTCGACCGGCTCGGGGCGCTCGGGACGCCGACCGTGGCCTGCCTGCTGGGCGAGGCCGACATCGACGGTCCGGTCGTCGTCCGCGGCACGCTCGAGGGCGGTGCCGCCGCCGTCGCGAGCCTCCTCGGCTCGGCGCTCGACCTCGACGACTCGGCCGGAGCCGACGCCCTGCGCGCCCTCGACGTTCCCGCCGCGCGCGGGGTCCTCGGGCTGTACACCGGAGGAACGCTCGCGGGCGAGACGAAGGTGATCCTGCGACGCGCGGGGGTCAGCGCGGAGATCCTGGACCTCGGCGACGACGAGTACACCGCCGGCCGACCCCACCCGATGATCGACCCGGCCGCCCGCGCGGACCGTGTCGCCGCGGCCGGGAGACGGCCGGACATCGGTGTCGTGCTCGTCGATCTGGTGCTCGGGCACGGGTCGGCCGACGACCCGGCCACGCCGCTGGCCCACGCGGCCGCTCGCGCCCTGTCGGATGCGCGCGCCGACGGTCGCCGGCTCCTGGTGGTCGGCTCGGTCTGCGGCACGTCAGCAGACCCCCAGGGTCGTGACCGGCAACGGCGGATCCTCGAGGACGCCGGGGTGCTCGTGTTCGCGTCCAACGCCGCCGCGGCGCGCTTCGCCGTGGCGGTCGTCACGTCGACCTCGGAGGTGCAGCAGTGATCGCCGGAGGAGTCCGCGTCCTGAACGTCGGCCTGCCGCTCATCGTCGGCGCGGTACCCGACAGCGACGTCATCCAGCTCGACTGGCGGCCGCCGGCCTTCGGCGACGCCGAGGCAGGGCGGCTGATGGCCGGTCTGCAGACGGCCCAGACGCGGGCCGCGAACGAGCGCGCCGTCGAGCTGATGCAGTCGGTCCGACCTCAGCTCGTCGGCGTCCGCGCGGCACGAGAGGTCGTGCCCGGCATGGATGCTGGTCGGCTCCTGCTGCACGCCGGCCCGCCCATCGCCGTCGAGCGCATGTGCGGTCCGATGCTCGGTGCCCTGATGGGTGCCTGCGTGTTCGAGGGATGGGCCGCGTCGGCGGACGAGGCGCTCGCACTGCTGCGGGACGGGCGCATCGCCGTCGATCCCTGCCACCATCACGCCACCGTCGGCCCGATGGCCGGAGTCGTGTCGCCGTCGATGCCGGTCGTGGTGGTGGAGGACGGCGGGCGGCGGGCGTTCGCGACGCTGAACGAAGGCCTGGGGAAGGTGCTCCGGTTCGGCGCGTACGACGCGGAGGTGATCGAGCGGCTGACGTGGATGCGCGACGTGCTGGGGCCGGTGGTCGACGCCGCCCTGGCGACCGCGGGCCCGGTCGACGTCACGTCCCTCGTTGCCCAGGCGTTGACGATGGGCGACGAGGGCCACAACCGGAACGTCGCTGCGACGAGCCTGCTCAGCCGGCGGCTGGCGCCGGTCGTCGCCCCCCTGGACGGGGGGCCGGAGGTCCTGGGCTTCCTGGCCCGCAACGACCACTTCATGCTGAACGTCTCGATGGCAGCGGCGAAGCTCTCCGCGGACGCCGGCATGGGGGTCCCGGGGTCGTCGGTCGTCACGACGATGAGCCGCAACGGGGTCGAGTTCGGGCTGCGGGTGTCCGGCACCGGCGACGCGTGGTTCACGGCGCCGGTCGGCCCCGCCGACGGGCTGTTCTTCCCGGGCTACTCGATCGCCGACGCCAATCCGGACCTCGGCGACTCGGCGATCACCGAGACGGTCGGCCTGGGCGGGTTCGCCATGGCGGCTGCCTCCGCGATCACGCAGTTCGTCGGGGGGACGCCCGACGAT
>JAFIHP010000330.1 GCA_017849335.1 Actinomycetales bacterium
AGAACGTGGTCATGTCGAAGGTCGAGCTGACCGGGCCGATCGCGGACTCGCTGGACGCCACCCGCGTGGTGCCGACGGGCGACTGCCACATCCGCGACTAGCCCCCGCGGGTGTTGAGGTTGGTGGCGGTCCGCCGACGTCGGGACCGCCACCAACCTCAACGCCGGGGGGAGAGGACGCCCGCGCAGGATGCGCGCACGACGGTGACGTCGACGGCGGGCGGAACCACGGGTGCCGCACCCAACGTCGCGAGCGTCCGCTCGGCCAACCGGCGCGCCCCCTCGGTGTTCCCCCGCGCCTCGTGCGTCAGCGCGGCGCCCCACTGGGCGAGCGCCCGCCATGCGGTGACGTCCGGCGAGGCCTCGGCCACGCGCAGGCGCCAGCGGTCCTCGAACACCTCGTGCGCGTGGAACGGCAGTCCGTCGCCGATCAGGGCCATGGCTGTCGCCCACACCTGCGCATCCGGGGCATCGGTCAGGTCCGGGACGACCGGCGCGTCCGGGTCCGGGGCGGAGCCAGCCGGCAGCGGACGACCGAGCCGGTCGCGCGCACGGGTCACGGCAGCCGCGCGAGCCAGTCGGTCAGCGCCGCCGTGAACTCCTCGGGGGCCTCCTCGTGCGGGAAGTGCCCCGTCGCGAGGTCGACCCGCTCGTAGGGCGCGCGGACGTAGGAGTCGCTGCCGTCGACCGATGTCGGCAGCATCATCGGGTCGTCGCGTCCGTGGACCTGCAGGACCGGTCGTTGCACCGGAGCCTCCATCAGCGACATGAACGTCAGGCCGTCGGGCCGGATCGAGGAGCGGGCGCCCCACCGGTGGTACTCCACGGCGGTGTGCGCCGTCGGCCAGCGGCAGAACGCGGCCCGGAACGCCGCCCCCACGTCGTCGGTGAGCCAGGACCGGTCGACCGACCAGCTCGACATGAGGTCGACGATGCGCTGCCCGTCGTTGGCCGTCAGCGACCGCTCCGGCAGGAAGGGGAGCTGGAAGCCGACGGCGTACCCCAGCGCCGAGCGCTGACGGGAGTCGCGCAGGACCGAACGGCGCAGCTGGCGCGGGTGCGGCATCGACACCGGGACCAGCCCGCGCACGACCTCCGGTCGAAGCACCGCCGTCGCCCACGCGACGAGCCCGCCCCAACCGTGCCCGACGATCACGGCATCGGACAGGCCCAGGCACCGCACGACGCCCGCGACATCGGCCGACAGGGTGCGCGGGTCATACCCCTCGGGCGGATGGTCGGACGCCCCGTAGCCGCGCAGGTCCATCGCGATGGCCCGGTAGCCGGCGTCAGCGAGTCCGACGAGCTGCTGCCGCCAGGTCCACCAGAACGTGGGGAAGCCGTGCAGGAGGAGGACCGGCGGGCCCTCCCCGAGATCGGCGACGTGGAACCGCGCACCGTTCGCCGCGACGTCGCGGTGCGTCCACGGGCCCGCGGCGCTGATCGCCGCGTCCGCGTCCACCGCTCAGGCACCCGGCAGGCCGGGGCCTTCCGGAGCGGGCGGGGCGAGGGCGGCCTTGGTCTTCTCCAGCTCGGCGATGGCGAGCTCGGGTCCCTTGGCCTTCTCGATGTTCCGCTTCGCCAGCAGTCCCGTGACAGCGGCGCCGACCAGGAGCAGGACCGCGACGATCAGCATGCCGGCCCACACCGGCAGGCCCAGGGCGACGAGCACGAACGCGATCGTCAGCAGCAGGAACAGCACCGCGAACCAGGCGATGAACATCGTGGCGACACCGAGGGCGCCGCCGATGCCGACGTTCTTGCCGGTCTCGCTCAGCTCGGCCTTGAACAGCGCCGCCTGGGCCTTCGCGAGCCGCTGCGCGTCGGCGGCGGTCTTGGCGACCAGGTCCTTCAGGCTCGGCTCTGCGTGCGGGGGCATGGCTCCTCCGTTACTGCGACTGCCGGACAGGCTATCGGGCGGGAGGGTCCTGGTACACGTCCGGGACGCCGTCTCCGTCGTCGTCCGCGGTGTCGACGGCGTGCACGCGGGCGTGGTGGCGCGAGCGGGCGCGCAGGGCGATCGTGGCCAGGACGGCCGCCACGACCGACGAGGTCAGCACGGCGACCTTGGCCGACTCGAGCAGACCGGGCTCGGTCTCGTAGGCGAGCTCGGTGATCAGCAGGGCCACGGTGAAGCCGATCCCGGCGATCACGCCGACCGCGCCGACGTCACGCCAGCCGAGCTCCGGCGTCAGGCTCGCCCGCGTGAAGCGGGCCGTCAGCCACGCGCCGGCGAGCACGCCGACGGGCTTGCCGATCACGAGTCCCACGAGGATGCCGATCGCGACGGGGGTCGCGAGCGACTCGCCGAGGCCGACGCTGCGGAAGTCCACCCCGGCGGCGAAGAACGCGAACAGCGGGACGCAGAAGCCGGCGCTGATCGGGTGGAGGCGATGCGACAGGCGGTCGGCGGGCGCCTCGCGCTCGCCCGGATCCACCCGTACGCGCGTCAGGAAGCCGAACACGACACCGGCGATGGTCGCGTGGATCCCGCTCTCGTGCACGAAGTACCAGCCGGCGAGGACGAGCGGGACGTACAGCAGCGGGGAGGTGATGCGTCGTCGCTGCGCGACGGCATACACGGCGAACGTCCCGAGGGCCGCGACGAACCACCCCACCGAGAAGTGGTCGGAGTAGAAGATCGCGATGACCGTGATGGCGCCGAGGTCGTCGACGACGGCCAGCGTCAGGAGGAACGCGCGCAGGGCGACGGGCAGCCGGCGGCCGACGACGGCCAGGACCGCCAGCGCGAACGCGATGTCCGTGGCCATCGGGATTCCCCAGCCCGTGGTCGACCCGTCGGCGGCGATCGAGTTGACCGCGAAGAAGATCGCGGCCGGCACGATCATGCCGCCGAGAGCGGCAGCAGCAGGCACGACCGCCTGGCTGACCTTGGACAGGGAACCGAGCACGAGCTCGTGCTTGAGCTCCAGGCCGACGACGAAGAAGAAGACCGCGAGCAGTCCGTCGGACGCCCAGACGCCGAGGGGCAGGTCCAGGTGCAGCGAGATCGGGCCGACCTGCAGGCCGACGAGGTCGGCGTAGGACTGGCCCCACGGGGAGTTGGCCCACACGAGCGCGATCGCCGCGGCGATCAGGAGCAGGACGCCGCCGACGGTCTCGTCCTGGAGCTGCTCGCGCAGCCACGCGACGTTCTGCCGGGACGGGCGCTGGAGGAACTCGCTCCCGGTGGTCATCGGACCCCCTCAGGTCTGCGGACGTGCGGACACGTACGCCGACCAGACTTCCCGGCACACCTGGGCTTGCTCGATCTCGGTCGCCACCCTAGTCGAGCGCGTCGCGATCGGCCGGGTGCGGCCGTGGCGCTCAGTCCTCGCTCGACGGGCCCTGGAGCCCCGCGGCGATGAGGCCCATGACGGCCGGGTCGGCGAGCGTCGTCGCGTCTCCCAGGCTGCGGTTCTCGGCGACGTCACGCAGCAGGCGGAGCATGCTCTTGCCCGAGCGCGGCTTCGGCAGCTCCGGCACGACCATGATCTGGCGGGGCTTCGCGATCGGGCCGATCTCGTGCGCGACGTGGTTGCGCAGCTCGGTCACGATGGCCGTGCCTTCCGCCTCCTCGGCCGGCACGCCGCCGCGCAGGATGACGAACGCGACGATCCCCTGTCCGGTGGTCTCGTCCGCGGCGCCCACGACGGCGGCCTCGGCCACCTTGGGGTGCGACACGAGAGCCGACTCGACCTCGGTCGTCGAGATGCGGTGACCGGAGACGTTCATGACGTCGTCGACGCGGCCCAGCAGCCAGATGGCGCCGTCCTCGTCCCACTTGGCGCCGTCGCCGGCGAAGTAGTACTGCGGCCAGCGCGACCAGTACGTGTCGACGTAGCGCTGGTCGTCGCCCCAGATGCCGCGGAGCATCGACGGCCACGGTTCGGTGAGTACGAGGTACCCGCCACCCCCGTTGCCGACCGGCGTGCCGTTGTCGTCGACGATCGCGGCGCCGATGCCCGGGAGGGGTCCCATCGCGGAACCCGGCTTGCACGGGGTCACGCCGGGCAGCGGCGAGATCATGATGGCGCCGGTCTCCGTCTGCCACCACGTGTCGACGATCGGGCAGCGTCCGCCCCCGATGACGTCGCGGTACCACATCCACGCCTCGGGGTTGATCGGCTCGCCGACCGATCCCAGCAGGCGAAGGCTCGACAGGTCGTGGGCGGCGGGCAGCTCGTCGCCCCACTTCATGAACGTGCGGATCGCGGTCGGCGCGGTGTAGAGGATCGTCACCTTGTGCCGCTCGACGATGTCCCACCAGCGGTCCTTGGCGGGGGTGTCGGGCGTGCCCTCGTAGACGACCTGGGTCACGCGGTTGGCCAGCGGCCCGTAGACGATGTACGAGTGGCCGGTGACCCAGCCGATGTCGGCGGTGCACCAGTAGACGTCGGTGTCGGGCTTGAGGTCGAACACGTTGCGGTGCGTGTACGCCGCCTGGGTCAGGTAGCCGCCGGTCGTGTGGAGGATGCCCTTCGGCTTCCCCGTCGTTCCTGACGTGTAGAGGATGAACAGCGGGTGCTCGGCGTCGAACGCCTCCGGCGCGTGGACGTCGGGCTGGCGGGCGACGATCTCGTGCCACCAGACGTCGCGTCCCGCGGTCCACTCCACGTCGCCGCCCGCGCGGCGCAC
>JAFIHP010000041.1 GCA_017849335.1 Actinomycetales bacterium
ACGACTCGATGGGACACGGCGCCGGGGACGCGGCTCTCCAGGAGCTCGCCGCGTCGTGGGTGCGAACGCTCCGCCCCGACGATGTCGCTGCCCGGCTCGGCGGCGACGAGTTCGTTCTCATCCTTCCGCAGACTCCCCTGCCAGACGTCGACGACGTCCTCGACCGGCTTCGAGCCGCGTCGGAGGTCGAGTGGTCTGCGGGCATCGCCTCATGGCCCGCCGACATGACGTTCGACGAGGCGCTCGCACTCGCCGACACGGAGATGTACCGGGAGAAGCGGACGCACCACGCGAATGACTGACCACCGCGGCGACCCCACGACCGGCGCGTCACGCGCCGACGGGAACCCGCAGAGTGAACGGATCGAGCGGGTCGCCCACCGGGTAGACGCTGTTGAACAGCTCCGAGCCCTGGGCCGTGAGCGCCACCGCCGTGGACGCCCACTCCCCGGCGCCGGTCTGCTCGACGGTCACCGTCGCGAGCGGCACGCGGGGGCCGTCGTCCTGGGCATCCGGGTCGGCGATCGTCAGCAGGACCCCGTCGTCGGTGCGGACGAGCCACGGGTCGGCGATCCGCACGAACAGCATCCCGAAGTGCCCGGCGAACCGCACGTCCCCGCGGAACGCCCAGCCGTCGCCGAGGGCAGCGGCGTCGACCGACGGATCATGCTCGAACACGACGCTCAGGTCCGGCAGCGGGAACGCGCCCTCGACCGCACCCGCCCTGCCGTCAGGCATGCCCAGCACGTAGGTGACGAACGATCGCTTGATGGGCCAGGTGAGGCCGAACTCCGGAGGGCCCTGCTCGTCCGTCATCACGCCACCCTAGCGACACCGGTCTGACTGAACTGTGACTTAACTCACGGCAAAGGGCGGCGGCAGAGTGTCGTGGGGCAGGACACCGTCCGCCTCCCCAGCGTCCCCGACCATGACCTCTTCCCCGGGCGGCCTCCGCCGCACCCTGGCCGCCGTCATGTCCACCGCCCTCGTCGCCGGCACGATGATCGGCGCGGTCGTCACGACCGCCCCCGCCGCACAGGCCGCGGACCAGATCACGCAGCAGACCGGCTTCAACGGGCGCGCGTGGAGCGTCTCCGCGCCCGACGCGGACGGGACGCGGTACGTCGGCGGGGACTTCACCTCCTACCGGGCCTGGAACACCGGCCGCGCCGGCGTCGTGACGACCGCCACCGGCGCCGTCGACCCGGCGTACCCGGAGGTGTCCGGCTGGCCCCAGGCCAACGTCGCGATCCCGGACGGGAACGGCGGCTGGTACATCGGCGGAGGCATCAGCTCCGTCGGCTCGACCTCGGTGAGCAAGCTCGCCCACGTCAACGCCGACGGTTCGGTCGACACGTCGTGGAAGCCGGCCGTCACCGGCGGGCAGGCGATCTACTCGCTGGCCAAGGTCGGCGACGTGCTGCTCGTGGGCGGCTGGTTCTCCGGCGTCGGCGGCACCACGCGCAACAACATCGCAGCCGTCAGCACCGTCGACGGCTCCCTGCTGTCGTGGAACCCGGCCGCGAACAGCGCCGTCCGCAGCATCACCGTCGTCGGCGACACCGCCTACGTGGGCGGCAACTTCGGCAGCATCGCGGGCCAGTCCCGCGGCCTCGCCGCGGCGATTCGCCTGGGCGACCGCACCTCACCGGCGACCGGCACCTGCCTGACCAACTGGGACGACGCCGACTGCCTCACGGCGTTCGACCCGAACGTCGGCGGCTGGGGCGTCCTGGGCATCGCGGTGTCCGGCTCGGACGTGTACCTCGGCGGTCCGTACAGCACCGTGGGCGGATCGACCCGGAGCGGGATCGCCCGTGTCGACGCGACCACGGGCGCCCTCGACGCGACGTGGAGCCCCGTGCTCGACAGCCAGGTGGAGGCCGTCGCGCTGAGCGGGACGCGTCTCTACGTCGGCGGCCTCTTCTCCACCGTCGACAGCGCGAGCCACAACGCCGTCGCCGCATTCGACATCTCCGGCTCGACGCCGACCCTGGAAGCCTGGGACCCCGGCGTCGCCGGGGGCGGCATCCACACCCTCGCCACGGTCGGCAGCACGCTGTACCTCGGCGGGAACTTCGCGTACGTCGGCGGCCAGATCCGCAACCGCGCGGCCGCCGTCGACACGTCCGGCTCGGTGACGGCGTGGGACCCCCACGTCTGCGACCAGGACAACGGCGTCGCCTCGAACGTCTACGGGATCGGCGCCACCGCGACGCAGCAGTACCTGCTGGGTGACTTCTTCTGCCTCGGCGGCCAGAAGCGCATCCACGTCGCGGCTGTCGCCGCCGACGGCGTGCTGACGTCCTGGGCTCCGGCCGTCAGCGGCCCGGTGTTCGGCGTCGCCCGCCAGGGTGCGGCGACCTACCTCGTCGGCAACTTCTCGGCCGTCAACGGCACCGCCCGCACGTTCGCCGCGGCCGTCGACGCCAACGGCGCGCGCCTGCCCTGGGCACCGACCCTCAACGACCGCCCGGTGTCGGTGATCGCGCCCGCCTCGAAGGTCTACCTCGGCGGCTGGTTCAGCAGCGTGAACAGCACCGCCCGCACCGGAGTCGCGGTCGTCGACCCGACGACGGCGGCGCTCGACACGTCGTTCGACGCCCAGCTCAACGGTGCCGTGCGGACCATGACCCTCGACGGCAGCTCGCTCTACGTCGGTGGTGACTTCAGCGAGGCCGGCGGCACGTCGCACGGGTACGTCGCGAAGCTCTCCGCATCGACCGGGGCCGCCGACAACGGCTTCACGGCGTACACGGAGACCGGGAACAAGATCTGGCCGTTCCTGGAGTCGATCGCGGTCATCGGCAACCGGCTCTACCTCGGCGGGTACTTCGGCAAGATCAACGGC
>JAFIHP010000331.1 GCA_017849335.1 Actinomycetales bacterium
CCCGTCGGCACACGACCACGAGCAGCCCGATCGTCACGACGACCGAGACGAGCGCCGGAGCCCACATGTGCGTGGCGAACGTCCAGACCGACCAGTCGAGCCGGTGGACGAGGAGCAGGTTCGTCAGGTTCGAGACCGGGAGGAGGAGCGACGCCGAGTTCGCGAGCCAGACAGTGGCGAGCGCGAAGGGCCAGGGCCGTTCACCGAGGCCGCGCGCCATCGTGAGGAGCACGGGTGTCAGCAGCACCGCCGTGGTGTCGAGTGACAAGAAGACGGTGACGACCGTCGCAAGCGCGACCGACAGCAGCCACAGGACCGTGCCGGACCCTCGGGCCGCCCGGGCGAGGAGGTGGCTCGCGGCACGGAAGACGCCGGCAGCATCGAGAAGCTCGGCCGTGACCGTGACGAACAGCAAGAACGCGAGGACCGAGCCGATGCGCTCGGCCTCGGACACGAGCACGTCGGCGGACACCGCTGCATTGTTCCCTGCCCGGGCAGGGGGACCATGACCCCCGTGTGGATCGCCTACGCCCCCGCGTCCGCGCTATTCGCCGTCGCGGTCGCCGTCCGCGCGAACGCCGGCATCCGGCACACCCCGTCGAACCTCGCGACGGCGATCCGCACGCTGGTCGTGCTCGTGCTGGCCTGGGCCGTCGTGCTCGTCGTGGGCTCGCAGTCGACGCTGGACTCACTCAGCGGACGGACCTGGCTGTTCCTGGTGCTGTCCGGACTCGCGACCGGCGGGGCCTGGCTGTGCTACTTCCGCGCCCTGCAGCTGGGGTCGGTGAACCCCGTCGTCGCGGTCGACAAGTCGAGCATCGTCCTCACCGTGGTGCTCGCCATCGCGCTGTTCGGCGAGACGCAGGACCTCCTGCTGCGCGCCGTCGGCATCGCTGCCATCGCCGTCGGCACCTACCTCATGGTGCGCTGGCAGCCGCCCGGCCAGAGCGCACGCACCGGGTGGGCCTGGCTGACGTACGCCGTCGGGTCAGCAGTCTTC
This sequence comes from Actinomycetales bacterium, assembly GCA_017849335.1. Classification (GTDB taxonomy): domain Bacteria; phylum Actinomycetota; class Actinomycetes; order S36-B12; family S36-B12; genus UBA10649. The sequence continues at coordinate 1,001 of JAFIHP010000331.1, forward strand.
GCCAGCCTGACGACGATCCTGGCGAAAGTGGGCATGGAGGGGGTGGAGTCGAACCTCGGCACCGCGATCCGCACAGTCGTCGTCCTGGTCCTCGCGTGGGGCATCGTGCTCGTGACGGGCGAGCACCGGCAGCTGCGCGGGCTCCGGCGCCGCGAGGTGCTCCTGCTGATCGTGTCCGGTCTGGCCACCGGCGCGTCGTGGCTGTGCTTCTTCAGGGCCCTCCAGAGCGGTCCCGTGAGTGGCGTCGTTCCGTTGGACCGGCTCAGCGTCGTCGTGACCGCTGTCCTGGCCTACGTCGCGTTCCGCGAGCGCCTGACCCGACTCGGGCTCGTCGGCCTGGCCCTCATCGTCGCTGGCACGATCGCAATGGTGGTCTAGCCCCATCGCGACCCGGGAGCGCTACGCGGCGCAGCCCGGACTTCCGATGACTCCGTCCGGGCAGGTCGTGTTCCCCCAGGTCACGCCCGTGAGGTCGGCGCCGGCCAGGCTGCCGCCGGTCAGCGCGGCTCCGAGGAACGAGGCGTATGCGAGGTTCGCCCCACCGAACGGCACGCCCTTGAGCGCTGAACCGTTGAAGAACGCGCCGAGAAGGAAGGCGTCGGGGAACCGGGCGCCGTCGAGGATCGCCCCGTTGAACGTCGCGCCGTACGCCATGGCTCCGGTGAAGTCGGTGCCGAGGCCGAAGACGCCGGAGAGGTTCGCGTTGTCCAGGTTCACGTTCGTCAGGTCCGCGCCGTTCAACGTGGCCCCGTAGAGGTTGACGTTCGTCAGGTTCGTCGTGGGCTTGGCCGGACCCGACGGCCCGAGCGGCGGCGGCGGGCTCGGCTTGTTCGCCCCGGTGAGGTTCGCGTTCGTCAGGTCCGCGCCGTAGAGGCTGGAGTTCGTGAGATTCGCTCCGCGCAGGTCGGCCTCGGCGAGCGTCGCTCCGCTGAGTGTCGCGTTCGTCGCCGTGACGCCGGCGAGGTTCGCATCCTTCAGGTTGGCGCCGGTCAGGTTCGCGTAGGTCAGATCCGCGCCCTTCAGGTTGGCCCCCTTGAGGTTCGCCCCCCGCAGGTCGGCTCCGCGCAGCTTGGCGCCGGAGAGGTCGATCCCCGCGAGGTTGCCGTGCGCGGCGACCCGCCAGCTCAGCGCGGCCTTCGCGCACGAGCCCTTCGCGACGAGGCGACAGCCGGGAGCGGCCGAGGCGGCCGGGGCCGCTCCGATCACGGTGGCAGCGAGGACACCCACAACAGCCAGAGCAGCGACGCGACGGGTCATCCCCGGTTCCTACCACAGGCAGGTCGTCGCCTGGTCACTCTTCGCTGCCTGCACGTCCACGGGGGATCGCGACGACCGCGCCCGACCACGTGCGCGCGCAGACGCCCAGCACGGTGACCCTCACCGCGGACGCTGCGTCGTCCACGGCACGACGCCAGCGCCGGTCGAGGTCTGTCACCCGGGCGGGTCCCCGGCGGTGCAGGAGCAGGCCGACGCGAAGACCACCGAGGTCGCCGTACCCGTCGTAGCCCGCGATGCGGGTGAGGTAGCCGGTGACCATCCCGAGGCACTCCTCCTCGGTGGGATCTGAGGGGCCGTCCGGGACGACCGCGAGCACCGGGGGCCGGTCCCGACCCCCGTCGTGGAAGAAGACGACGCATCCCTCACGTCGGTCGGCCAGGGGAACGTGGTCGGCGACGAACACCGGAAGGACGGCACGCGGGATGGCGTCGCCGGGCTCGTACTGACGCCAGCGGCGCAGGTACGCGGTCGCGTCTTCGTACGGGGTGGAAGGGATGCGATGCAGGGAGCTGACGTTCGACATGGGCGCACGATGGCGGCGAACGCCTGTGGACGGTCGCGGCGTTCCACACGCTCGGTGCGGTATGCCGGACGACGCGCAAGACCGCATCTTTCCGACGCGACGAGGGATAACATCGCGGGCGTGCACCGGCACTGGGAGACCAACCGCCTTGCGCGCACCGCGCTGGGGCGGCCTCCTACGGCCTGGACTAGCTGATGTCCGGCGCGTCGGCCGCCATTGCGGGCCTGCAGGCCGCAGTGCTCGATGCCGTCGCGGGCGGCGCGCCGTTGCGGACCGTCGCCGACCTCCTGTGTCAGCGCGTCGAGCAGATCGCCCCGGGGTTCGTCGCGACCTTGGTGCGGGTCGACACCGAGAACAGGCTTCGGCCGGTCGGTTCGCCCTCGATGCCCAAGCGGTACTGCGATGCGATCGACGGGATCGAGGTCGGCGACGCGGTGGGAACGTGCGGCTCCGCGGCCTTTCGAGGCGAACCGGTGGTGTCCCTCGATGTTCGGACGGACCCGGCGTGGCCCGATGCCGTGCTGCGCGAGCTACCGCCGTCCCTGGGGTCGTGCTGGTCGTCTCCGATCGCCGGCTCCGACGGCTCCGTCATCGGCACGTTCGCGTTCTACTTCGCGACCGGCGTGGCACCGGACGCCGTCCACCACGAGATCGTCGACGCCTGCCTTCCGCTGTGCCGGATCGCGATCGAGCGCCAGCAGAACGTCGAGCGGATCGCTCTTCTCACGCACTACGAGGCGCTCACCGGGCTGCC
>JAFIHP010000332.1 GCA_017849335.1 Actinomycetales bacterium
ATGGGCAGGCCGGCGAGAGGGCCCGGATCGTTGCCCGCAGCCAGTTCGTCGTCGACGCGTTGCGCGGCGTCGCGGGCGCGGTCAGCGAACCGGGAGTGGAACAGTCCGAGGTGGGCGTCGAACCTGTCGCCCGCGGACAGCGCGGCCTCGACGAGGTCGATGCTCCGAACCACCCCACGCCGCAGAGCAGCCGCAGCTCCGCTGAGAGTCGCGTCGCCGTCGGAGGCGATGCTGCCGGTGGCCGGGTCGCTGCCCAGCGGGAACCGGTCCGGGGAAGGCGGGAGCGCGAAGACCGACGCCGGCTCGGTCATCCGGCCGATGGATGCACCGTGCAGCTGCTCGGCGAGTTCACGCGCAGCCGCTGCTGCCGCGCTATCGAGCGCCATCAGCCACGTCCACGTGGTCGGACGCGGTGGCCGGCCGGGACGGGAATCATCGCGAGCAGATCCTAATGTCGAGAACTCGTAGCGTCGGCGAACATGCGGCCCGCGAGAACTGCGGCGGCCGTCGATGGACGTGGCACATCAGGACACGCCCGCCGGAACGTCCGACCTGGCTACCTGCTCCATCCACCTCGTTCGCGCAGTTCGCCGAGACCGGGGCCGCGCAGGTTCTCCAACGCGACGGTTCGCCCCGACGCCACGAGGAGCAGATCGAGAACAGGCCCTTCGACGATCGGCCCGTCTCCCAACCGAAGGTCGGCGTCGTCGGCCAGGAGGGTGAGTCCCGCCAGCAACGTCTTGGCGCCTCCCATCGACTCCGAGGTCCTCGCCTGCAGGCGGAGCGCGTCGACAACGGCCTCTGTCGGATATGCCCGCGTGATCCCCAGTGGTCGCCGGATGTCCTCACCGTGAACGATCGCCTCGACGAGCCTGCTGTCGAGAGGCGCCGGGGGCGATCGGCGCAGGTCGACGACAGCCCTGAACCGATCCAGCGTCTCGTCCGGTGTGGTCGCTCGCTCTCGCACGACTCCGGCTTGGTTCTGCCGGTCGAAGTCGAATCGGGCCAGCACCAAGTCCCGGACGAATGTGATCCGGCCGGTCTTCGCCGTATCGACGAGATGCGCCAGGACGTCGTGGACGCTCCATCGTGCGCACAGCGATTGCGTCGCCCACTGGGTACCGGAGAGGTCGCTGAGGTCCTCGATGAGGGCACGTCGCTCGTCGATCACGACGGGCCAGACGTCTTGCACCATGACCTCCCACATCCGACCACGTGGCCCGGAACGGACCTCGGCGATGACCTGACCGTCGCTGAGACGTGCACGGGCATTGCCAAGCACCCTACGGGGGGCGACGGCAGCGGGGACAGCACGTGAGCCAGCTCGAGCCAATCGCGGGCGTCGAGGCTCAGGACTCTCGTGAGGGCGTTCGCTGACGCGCGAGGTGCACCAGCAGGTTCGCGTAGCCGCGCGCGTCGTCGATCGCCCGGTGGCTGTGGGATACCTCGCCTAGCCAGGCCGGCGGGAAGGCGTCCGCGGCCAGGTCAGCCACGGGTCGGCCGGTGACGCCGGCGGCGAAGCTTCGGATGCACAGACCTGGACCCGTGAACAGCGGGTCCGGCTCGTCCGGCCCCTGCAGCACGGCGTACGTGGTGAAGCGCCGCAGGTAGTAGTCCACCCACACCGCGTCCAGGGCAAGAGGAGACGACGCGAACATCCGTCTCGCGGGAAGGCCCCGCACCCAGCCGACATAGTCCGACATCACGTCAGCCACAGGGCGGCGCCCTGTGGTCGCCGCGAGCCATGCCTCCGGCTGCGTCTGGAACCAGGCCAAGGTCGCCGGGTTCGGACCAGCCCCTGGGAGCGGCTTGAGGACGGCTTCGAACTCCCCATGCCGCGTCCCATCGAGACGGACGGCAACAGACGCCATCGACAGCATGGAGTTCGGGCCGGGCCACGGGCCGTCGAACTCGACATCCGTCACGACGTAGACCCAGTCGTCGGCTCCCCCCGGCACGATCCGACCCTACGCGCACACGGCCGGGTGAACGTGGCGCTTCGGCTAGATCTCAGATGTCTTTGGGAGCGGGGTCTCAGAGCCGTTCGCGAACCGGTCACCGTTCGTGTCGACGGTCAGCCGGTAGCGAGCCGGTGGCTGGCGCGCCGCGACGACCCACAGGACGACCACGGCGAGCGGGATGAGCAGGAACACGTAAGCGACAGGAGCGAGGGCGCCGAGTGCGATGCCGAACACCGTGAAGAAGAGGATGACGGCGAGGCGGCCGAGGACCAGCGCGGGCGAGGTCTGCTGCCGCTTGACGACGATGACGGCTGTTGCGCTTCGCGACTCGACCACGAAGCCCCCGCGGACGGCGTCGGCCACCACGGAGTCGAGGTCCCTGCTCATCGCGCCCCTTCCGTCATCGAGGTCACCATGCGTGGCGCCTGGACCGACCACACACCTGCACCGATGCGCTGAAGCTGGTGCCAGCGCACCGCACCTACTCGTGCTCGCCGTGACCGTCAGACGTTGAAGCGGAACTCGACCACGTCACCGTCGTTACCCCGCGGCCGATCCGAATGAGCACGGCGGGCCAACCGTCAGGTGGGATGCGACCCCAGGAGTTCGGAGAGCTTCTTTTGGGCCAGACGCTGTGCGGACCGAAAGTCGCGACGGGAGAGAGCGATGCAGTGATCGACATACGTCGGTGACGCGATCGGCGGGACTTCGGACTTCGGCCGCGTGGCTCGCTGTCGCTGCGTCTCCTCCAACACCGAAACCGCGGCACGGACGGCCTCACGAAACTGACGTCGTTCGTTCACGGTCGCCTCGTGGGCCATCCACAGCGCGAGGCTCGCCCCCCGCGACGTGATCTCGCGAACCAGCTCCTGTCCGCGCTCCCTGCTTGCTGTTCCCCGCGGGTCGATACCGATGACGCCGTCAAGCGGCGCGCTGGGGTGCACGGCGTCGAGCGACACGAGCTCCGGATGCGTCGCGAGCAGAAGTGATGTCTCACCCTCGCCAGCGTGGTCTCCTGCGTAGAGCTCCGCCACGAGGTCGTACTCGGTCAGGGGCAGGACCGTAACGGGCGAGCGATCCATAACCTGTACGGCCGCGCGCTTCAGAGCAAGGGTCTGCTCCAGCCCGAAATGTCCGGTGAACGCGACGATCACCTCGAGGCCCATGGCCCCGAACTGCTCGAAGACCGCTACGAGCAACGGTTCGATGACGTCGATTGCGAGCGTCAGGGTGTACGGGTATGGCACGCCGCCCACGGCCCAGTAGGAGGCCGGCAGGACCAGTGCACCGCAGCGCTCGGCGATGGCTCTGCCGAGATCGTCCGCGAGGAGCCCGTCAAGGCCGACTGGCAGGTGAGGTCCATGCCACTCGATAGTGCCGAATGGCAGTACGAGGATGGGCTCTGCTGCGATCGCGGCTTCGATCTCGGTCGGACGAAGCGAGGGCAGGTCGTAAACGGTCACCGGCCCTCCATCGTCACGATCGTCCGGATCAGTCCTGCGTCGCCAGCCGGCCGGCTCGCCGGTCCGAACAGACCCGGGAGTTCCTCAAGCGAACGGTAGGACCGGCGCAGGGAGTCCAGCGGCAGTCGGCCTTGGAGGTACCAGTCGACGATCGTCGGGAGGTCGCGTGCCGGCGCGATCTCGCCGTATATGCATCCGGTCAGGCGCAGCTGCCGGCTCATGAACCCCCGAGGCCTGAAGGCCAGGACCTCCTGTCGAGGAGCGGCGCCGACAAGCGTCACGGTGCCTCCCCGTGCCGTCATCATCAACGCGTCCGCCATCACGCTCGGCGTCCCGGTCGCTTCGATGACGTGGTCGACGCCGCGTCCGTTCGTGAGCTGCGCGACGATTTCCACGGGGTTGTCGACCGTCGGATCGATGACATGGGTCGCACCGACCTCGCGGGCCAGCTGCCGGCGTTCGTCGGCCAGGTCCGCCGCGACGATCAGACCGGCGCCCGCGAGCCGGGCTCCCATCACGGCACTCAGTCCAACGGCACCCGTACCCGTCACGACGACCGTCTGGCCCATCCCGACGTCCGCGGACCGGATCGCGGCACCTATCCCCGTTGCGACGGCGCAGCCGACCATCGCGGCCAGGTCGAGTGGCATAGCAGGGTCGATGCGAATAGCTCCGCGCGCGGGGACCACCACGAGCGGGCAGAACGTACCGGCGTTCAGGAACGCTCCGAGGTCGTGCTTCTCATCATGGATCCGGGGCGTGGACGTTGCACGGACATCCTCACAGAAGGCGTGCCGACCCGAGTTGCAGTTGACGCACTCACCGCACGCGACCCGCCAGTTGACGATGACGTGCTCGCCGATTCGACTCTCGTGAACGCCTTCACCGACGCCGACGACGGTGCCCGCTCCCTCGTGACCGAGCACGATCGGCCACGATCGAGCGTCGCGAACCGCATCCAGGTCGGTCTGGCACACACCCGCCGCCGAGATGGCCACGAGGACCTCGTCACGACCGGGCCGGTCGACCCGAACGGACTCGACCCGCGGTGCATCGCCGACGGTCCGGAGGACCAGGGCAGGGACGACCGACACGGCCTATGCGTCCAGCAGGGCGCCCGCGCGGACGACCTTTAGTTCCTGGTAGCGGCCGTATTCGCGGACGTCTCGGAAGGGCTGGTTGGCAACCGCGTTGTAGGACGCGATGTAGCCCCACCTCGGGTCATCACTGGTGTTGGCATCGGAGCGGTGGAGGAGGTTGCAGCTGAAGACCAGCGCGTCTCCGGGCTTCATCTCCACGAACTGCAGGTCGAATCGCTCCAACGCCGCGTCGAGGTACTCACCCTCGACAATCGTCTGACCATCGACGCGGACGTGGTCGAGTCGACCGAGCGCGTGAGACCCCGGGAGGACCTGGAGACACCCGTTCGCCGCGACGGACGGGTCGAGGGCGATCCAGATACTCAGCATCTGCGGGGCCAAGCACTTGTTCTGATACCAGTAGCCGAAGTCCTGATGCCACTCCCAGGCACCGCCCTCGTGCGGCTCCTTCATCGTCATCTTGTGGCTGTAGAGGTAGGTGTCCTCGCCGATCAGCTGGGTGGCGATCGCGACGAGGCGCTCGTCGCGGGCGACGAGACCGTAAACGTCTTCACCGGCCTCGTGCCACATCTTGAGGAGGGTGGCCTTGCCCGCACTGTCGCCCTTGACCATTAGCTCACCGGCGGCCGCCTGACCGCGAAGATCGGCGCGGGCCTGGTCACGCAGGTGCGCCGTCTCGGGCTCGCTGAGCAGGGCGGGGACGATGCAGAAGCCGGCGGTCAGGTACTGGTCGAGCTGCTCGGACGTGAGCATGCGGACTCCATTCATGTTCGTAGTCAAGTGAGCCGCCTAGGGCGACGGTCAGAGAGAAGGGGCGCGTGAGGACGCTCGCCAGAGAGCGCCGGCGACGTCGAGGCCGAACTGAAAGGCACGATCGCCAGTGGCATCCATATACCAGATCCCG
>JAFIHP010000333.1 GCA_017849335.1 Actinomycetales bacterium
GGCGGGGCGCGGGGTCGGGCGTTCCGCGCGCTCATCGAGCCGCTCCGGTGGTCCGGGTCGTTGAGCTCGGACGAGGTGCTCGAGGTGCGCCGGCTCAAGGCCCGGATGGAGTCAGAGCGCCTGCCGCGGGGGGCGGACCCCGCCCTGCACACGAAGCTCGGTCGTGGCGGGCTCAGTGACGTCGAGTGGGTCGTCCAGCTCATGCAGCTGGAGCACGCGGACGAGGTGGCCGGGCTGCGGACGTCGCGGACGATCCCGGCCCTGCACGCGGCGCTGGGCGCGGGGCTGATCGGGGTCAAGGACGCCACCGAGCTCGCCGGCGCCTGGCAGATGGCCACGTCGATCCGCAACGCCGTGACGCTCGTGCGCGGACGGCCCAGCGACCAGGTGCCCTCGGACGTGCGCGACCTGCGCGCGGTCGCGTACGTGCTCGGATACCCCATCGAGCAGACCGGACGCATGCTCGACGACTACCGGCGCACGACGCGCCGCGCGCGACAGGTCATGGAGCGGCTGTTCTACGGCATCGACCCGGACGCCGACCTCGAATAGCCGGCCCCCCGTCGCGTTCGTTGAGCGGCGGGTTGTGGCGGGACACATCGGACGTCCGACGACCACGAGTCGCCGCTCAACGAGGGGGGCGGGGGAGCAGGGCCCCGGTCGTGCTCGCCCATTCCTCCCACGCGGCGCCGTACTGCGCGCGCAGGAGGCGGTCCTCCCACCGGGACTTCGCGAAGAAGAACAGCCCGAGCACCCCGAGCGCCGCCACGGTCCACCATGTGCCTATCGCCACGGCGAAGCCTGTGCCCGCCAGCAGGATCGCGGAGTAGATCGGGTGCCGCACGAAGCGGTAGGGCCCGTCCGTCCGCAGGCCGACGCCGGGGATCGGCACGGGTGTCGGGGTTAGTGCGCGACCGAGGGCGCGGAACGCTGACCATCCCAGCGCGATCGCCACGGCGACGAGCGCGCACCCCACGACCACGCTCGCCGGGGACGGGGACCGGCGGGGGAGCAGGACGAGCGCGAGGAGCAGAAGGGCCTGGACACCGACCAGGACCCAGCCGAGCGTGCGGCGCGACACGTGCTCAGCGTAGGCCGGTGGGCGGCGACGGGCGGCGCACACGAAACGGCCCCCGGACCGAAGTCCGGGGGCCGTCCCATTCCCTGTGCGCGCGAGGCGAATCGACGCGAGAGGGAGTCTGCTGGCGAGTCCGATCAGATGTCGTAGTAGAGCTCGAACTCGTGCGGGTGCGGGCGCAGGCGGATCGGGTCGATCTCGTTGAGGCGCTTGTAGTCGACCCAGGTCTCGATCAGGTCGGCGGTGAAGACGCCACCGGCCTGCAGGTACTCGTTGTCGGCCTCGAGGGCGTCGAGGACGGCGCCGAGGGAGCCCGGGACCTGCGGGATGTTCGCCAGCTCGTCCGGCGGCAGCTCGTAGAGGTCCTTGTCGACCGGGGTGATCGGCTCGATCCGGTTCTTGATGCCGTCGAGGCCGGCCATCAGCATCGCGGCCATCGCCAGGTACGGGTTGCTGGACGGGTCAGGCACGCGGAACTCGATGCGCTTGGCCTTGGCCGAGGTCCCGGTGACCGGGATGCGGATGCAGGCCGAGCGGTTGCGCGCCGAGTACACCAGGTTGACCGGCGCCTCGTACCCCGGCACGAGCCGGTGGTAGGAGTTGACCGTCGGGTTGGTGAACGCCAGCAGCGACGGCGCGTGCGCGAGCAGGCCGCCGATGTACCAGCGCGCGAGGTCGGACAGGCCGCCGTAGCCCTTCTCGTCGTAGAACAGCGGCTCGCCGCCCTTCCCCAGCGACTGGTGGCAGTACATGCCCGAGCCGTTGTCGCCGAACAGCGGCTTCGGCATGAACGTCGCGGTCTTGCCGTGCTCCCACGCGACGTTCTTGATGATGTACTTGAACAGCATCACCTCGTCGGCCGCGTGCTGCAGGGTGTTGAACTTGTAGTTGATCTCGCCCTGACCGGCGGTGCCGACCTCGTGGTGCGAGCGCTCGACCTGGAGGCCGACCTGCATCAGCTTGGCGACCATGTCGTCGCGGATGTCGGCGAAGTGGTCGACCGGCGGGACCGGGAAGTAGCCGCCCTTGAACCGGGTCTTGTAGCCGCGGTTGCCGCCCTCCTCGACCCGCCCGGTGTTCCAGGCGCCCTCGATCGAGTCGATGTGGTAGTAGCCCTCATTGGCCTGGGAGTCGTAGCGGACGTCGTCGAAGACGTAGAACTCGGCCTCGGGGCCGAAGAACACGGTGTCGGCGATGCCGGTGGAGGTCAGGTACGCCTCCGCCTTGGCCGCCACGCCGCGCGGGTCACGGCTGTACGGCTCGCCGGTGTAGGGGTCGACGATGGAGAAGTTCATGACCAGCGTCTTCGCCTTGCGGAACGGGTCGACGTACGCGGTCTGCACGTCCGGCAGGAGCTTCATGTCGGACTCGTTGATGGCCTGGAAGCCGCGGATCGACGACCCGTCGAACATCAGGCCGTCCTCGAACGCCGCGTCGTCGAACGACACCGACGGGACGTTGAAGTGCTGCATGACGCCGGGAAGGTCGATGAACCGGACGTCGACGAACTCGACGCCCTCGTCCTTGATGAACTTCTTGGCATCGTCGTGGGAGCTGAACATGGACACCTCCTGCTCGCTGCCGCGAGCGTGGTCGAGCACCGATGGTGCTTGTCGCCTCGCGCGGGAGGGTTCCCGCCGGGTCGACGGTGGCTGCCGTCGACACGCCGAACCTAGGCAGGAGGGGTGTCTGCCCGGTGTCTCGACTGTTTCGCCCTTGTTACGTGGGGCGGCTACGTTGGGCCGGTGACGTCGACCTCGCACCCGCGGACCAGCGACGCCGTCGAGGCGGCCGGACTCGGGCGCCGGCTGGCCGCGATCGCGGTCGACTGGGCGCTGAGCATCCTCGTGGCCGTGCTCGTGTTCTCGCAGGCCCGCTACGGCTCCTCGGCGAGCTCGCTCGCCACGTTGGGCGTGTTCGCCGTGGAGGTGACCGCCCTCACGTGGCTGACCGGCGCCTCGTTCGGCCAGCGGCTGCTGGGCCTGCGGGTCGTCCGCGTCGACGGCGGCCGCCTCGGACTGGGGCGCGTCGCGGTGCGCACCCTGCTCATCTGCCTGGTCATCCCCGCCGTCGTGTACGACAGCGCCGGCCGGGGCCTGCACGACCGTGCGGTCGGCTCGATCGTGCTGCGGGCCTAGCCCGCCTGACGACTAGCGCTGGCGCCGGATCTGGCGCGCGCTCGTCGGCATGGGGCCCTTGGGCACGGGCATCGCGTTGGCGGCGTTGCCGAGGGCGTCCAGACGGCGGCGGACCTCGGTGATCTCCCCGCCCCGAAGGTTGCGCGGAAGCTTGTTCATGGCGCGCTGCAGCTTGTCGAGGGTGATCTGGCCCTCGTCGGTGCCGACCTGCATGTCGTAGATCGGGACATCGGGCAGCCACCGCGCCGTCTTCTTGCGCTCGGTCGCCAGCAGCGGCACGACACGGTTCGACGGGCCCTCCGAGACCAGGATGACGCCCGGCTTGCCGACGACGCGGCTGACGACGTCCTGGCTCTTGTTCACGGCGACGGCGGGCGTGACCAGCCAGTTGCCCCCACGCCAGGACTCGATGACCGCGGCCGCGGCACCGGGCTTGCCCTCGATCTGCTTGTAGGCCGCCTTCATCGCGCGCCGGCTGAACCAGAACGTCGCAGCGAGCAGGGCGACCGGGATCGCCAGGATGATCGCCGTCAACATGTTCAGCCACAGGTAGATCGGCACGAACACGATGACACCGGCGGCCAGCGCGATGCCGGCGACCTCCAGCGGGAGGAGCCGGTACACCTGCTGCGTCATCACCCAGTTCTGGGCGATCGACGACAGGGTGGAGCGGATGCGACCGAACATGCCGGCAAGCCTAGGGCAGGCCCGCGCGCCCGATCACGGCGCCCGAGCGCCTTGCCTCAACGCGACGGGGGATCCTCAGGCGTCGGCGCGCGAACGGGCGCCGAGCGCCTGCTCGTAGAGCCGACCGGCGCGATAGCTGGAGCGGACGAGCGGGCCACTGAGCACGCCGAGGAACCCGATCTGCTCGGCGTAGTCCGCGAGCGCGACGAACTCCTCCGGCTTCACCCAGCGCTCGACCGGGTGGTGGCGCGGGCTCGGCCGCAGGTACTGCGTGATGGTCACGAGGTCGCAGCCGGCGTCGTGCAGGTCGACGAGGGCCTGCCGGACCTCCTCGACCTCCTCGCCCATCCCGAGGATGAGGTTGCTCTTGGTGACCAGCCCAGCCGCGCGCGCCTGCGTCAGCACGTCCAGGCTGCGCTCGTAGGTGAACGCCGGCCGGATCCGCTTGAACAACCGGGGAACGGTCTCGACGTTATGCGCCAGGACCTGCGGAGCGGCGTCGAACACCTCACCCAGCAGCGCCGGCTCCCCGCTGAAGTCCGGGATGAGCACCTCGACCCCGGTGCCGGGGTTCAGGGCGTGGATCTCGCGGATGGTCTGCGCGTACAGCCACGCGCCCTGGTCGGGCAGGTCGTCGCGGGCGACGCCCGTGACCGTCGCGTACCGCAGCCCCATCGTGCGGACGGACTCGGCGACGCGGCGGGGCTCGTCGCGGTCCAGCGGCGCGGGACGGCCCGTGTCGATCTGGCAGAAGTCGCATCGACGCGTGCACTGCTCGCCGCCGATGAGGAACGTCGCCTCGCGGTCCTCCCAGCACTCGTAGATGTTGGGGCAGCCGGCCTCCTGGCACACCGTGTGCAGGCCCTCGGACCGCCCGAGTGCGTGGATCTCGGTGAACTGCGGACCCGTGCGCATCCGCGTCTTGATCCACTCCGGCTTGCGCTCGATCGGGACCGCCGCGTTGCGCGCCTCGATCCGCAGCAGCTTGCGCCCCTCCGGGCTGACCGTGGTCACCACGCCACCACCGTGGGAAGGTGCCGCTCGACGACAGGCAGCGCGTCGGCGACCGTGACGTCGCGCCCGAGCTCCGCGGACAGCGTCGTGACCCCGGCGTCGCGGATCCCGCACGGCACGATGCGGTCGAACCAGGCGAGGTCGTTGTCGCAGTTCAGCGCGAACCCGTGCATCGTGACGCCCTCGGCGACCCGGACGCCGATCGCGGCGATCTTGCGCTCGGGTCCGCGGTCGTCGGCCGGGACCCACACGCCGCTTCGGCCGGTGACCTGACCTGCCGCCACGCCCAGGTCGGCGCAGACCGCGATCAGCATGGCCTCGATGCGGCGCACGTGCGCGACGACGTCGAGCTTGCCGGGCAGGCGCACGATCGGGTAGCCGACGAGCTGGCCCGGGCCGTGCCAGGTGATCTTGCCGCCGCGGTCGACGTCGACGACGGGCGTCCCGTCGACCGGGCGCTCCAGGGGCTCGGTGCGTCGGCCCGCCGTGTAGACCGGCGGATGCTCCAGCAGCAGCACGGTGTTCGGACGGGTGCCCGCCGCGACCTGCGCGTGGACCTCCCGTTGCAGGTCCCAGGCAACCTGGTACTCCACGGACTCCTCGCCGAAGCCGACCCGTTCGACGTGCAGGGTCGTCGCTGCGGCGGCGACGGTCATCGACACGAGGTCGAGCCTAACCCCGGCGGCTCGGCGGCATGGCAGGGCACGTACCGCGCGCTGCCTCGTGCTAGGCCGACGGAGTGGCGCGCTGGGCCGAGAGTGCGGCGTGGGCCGCTCGGCGGCCGCTGACGAGGGCACCTTGGACCGATGCCGTGTCGCGGTGGTCGCCGGCGACGATCAGGCCGTCCGTCATGCGGACCGGGCGCCGGACCGACAACGGCGGCAGCATCGCCGGCAGCGCGTAGCGCAGCGGGTAGCACGCGACGGCCTCCCAGCGTCGGGTGTCGGTTCCGAACATCCGGGCGAGGTGCTCGCGGGCCTCGTGCTCGTCCTCGAGACGATCGCGCACGCCCACCGCCGACGCGGCGACGAGCACTCGGCCCCCTGGCGCGTACTCCGGTGCGGCGTTCGAGATCGCCACGGCGTTGGCCAGCGGACCGCGGTGGTCGACCACGACGACGCCCGCGCCGTCGGTCAGGTCGTCGGCGGGGCAGTCGGCCACGAAGTACCAGGTCGTCAGGTCGCGTCCGGGCGGGACGACCACGCCGGGGACCAGGCTCGCCGCGGTCGTCGGGTCCGTCGCGACGATCACCTCGTGCGCGCGCACCGTGCCCTCCGCGGTCCGTACCCAGCCGGCGCCGGCCTCGAGGACCCGTGTGCCCAGGCGGACCGTCCCGTCCGGCAGTGCGTCGAGAAGCTGTCGGGGCACCGCCTGCATGCCACGGGCCGGCACGGAGGGCGTGCCGTTGACCAGGCTCGTCAGGACGAGGTCCATGAACCGTCGCGAGTTCGTCAGGCCGACCTCGCCGAACACGCCCGACAAGAACGGTCCGACCACCTGGTCGACGAGTCGCGAATCCACCCCGGCGGAGTGCAGGGCGACGCCGGCCGGCAGGTCGTCGGACGCGGTGCTCCCACGGTTCGTACGGGACACCGCACGGGCGACGTACCGGGCCAGGCGGGCCTTGGACAGCACCGAGCCCGTGTCCGAGGTCATGGCGTCGGAGAGCCACTGCGGGCGGCGCCGCGGGTCGGCCAGCCGCCGGGGGCCGGCGTCGGTGATGGCGACGACCCCGGGGACCAGCGGCCGCAGGTCCAGCGCCGGTAGGTCGAGCAGCCGCCGGACCTCGGGGTACGCGGGGTTGAGCACCTGGAAGCCGCGGTCCAGCAGCAGGCCGTCGACGACGTCGGTGCGCACGCGGCCGCCCACCTGGTCCGCCGCATCGACGACGACCACGTCGGCGCCGGCGATCGTCAGCTCGCGGGCTGCGGCGAGCCCGGCGAGTCCGGCGCCGACGACGATGACGTCAGGCGTGTCGGTCATGCCGCCGGGCGGCCGAGGGCACTGGAGATCGCCGCGTCGATCGACGGGTCCGCATGGGTGAAGCCGGAGGCCAGGAGCGCCGCGGGCACGGCACGGATGCTTCCGAGCACCTCGGAGGAGAACTCTCCGAGGGCGAGTCGCAGCGCGAAAGCGGGAACCGGCAGCAGCGTCGGGCGGTGGAGCACGCGGCCCATCGCGGCGGTGACCTCGGCGTTCGTGACGGGTACCGGTCCGGTCAGGTTCACGGGGCCGGAGACGGATTCGGTGAGCAGGAGGTGCTGCAGGGCGAGGAGCTCGTCGCGCAGGGAGATCCACGACCAGTACTGCGCCCCCGAGCCCATCCGGCCCCCGAGGCCCGCGCGAAAGAGGGGGAACAGTCGTGCCCAGGCGCCGCCCTCGCGGGCGACCACGAGCCCGCTGCGCGCGTGCGCTACGCGGATGCCTGCCGCGGCGGCGGGCGCCGTGGCGGCCTCCCACGCCCGCACGACGTCCGCGAGGAAACCGGAGCCGGCCGGCGCAGCCTCGTCGACGACGCGGTCGCCCGTCTCGCCGTAGAAGCCGATGGCCGAAGCGCTGACGAGCACGCGGGGCCGCGGATCGAGCGCGCAGATGGCGCGCACGATGGTGTGGGTGCTGTCGACCCGGCTGTCCAGGATCGTCCGCTTGTAGTCGTCGGTCCATCGATGGTCGCCGACACCTGCGCCGGCGAGGTGCACGACCCCGTCGACGCCCGCGAGCCGATCGAGGTCGACCGTGCCGGCGGCCGGGTCCCAGGAGACCTCGTCCGGCGCCTGCGGCCGACGGCGGACCAGGCGCACGACGTCGTGCCCGGCGCCGCGCAGGTGGGGCACCAGTGCGGAGCCGATCAGGCCCGACGCTCCGGTCACGGCGATCTTCACCCGGTCACCTCCGTACCGCTCGTGCCCTGGGCCTCCCCGGCTAGGCGCCGAGCTCGGCTTCGAATGCGGCGTCCTCGAGACGGGTCTTGATGGCGGTGAGGAACCGGGCGGCGTCGGCTCCGTCGACCAGGCGGTGGTCGTAGGTCAGCGCGAGGTAGACCATGGACCGGATGGCGATGACGTCGGCGCCGGTGTCGTCCTGGACGACGACCGGGCGCTTGACGACGGCCCCCGTGCCCAGGATCGCGACCTGGGGCTGGTTGATGATCGGGGTGTCGAACAGTGCGCCGCGGCTACCGGTGTTGGTGACGGTGAACGTGCCGCCCGACAGCTCGTCGGGGGACAGCTTGTTCGTCCGGGTCCGGTCGGCCAGGTCGGTGATCTTCCGAGCCAGACCGGCGATGTTCAGGTCGCCGGCGTCGCGGATGACCGGGACCAGCAGGCCGCGCTCGGTGTCGACGGCGATCCCCAGGTGCTCGGCGTCGAAGTAGGTGATCGTGCCGGCCTCGGCGTCGATGGTCGCGTTGACCTGGGGGAAGGCCTTGAGCGCCTCGACCGCGGCCTTGCAGAAGAACGGCAGGAACGACAGCTTCACGCCCTCGCGGGCCTCGAAGTCGCGCTTGGCCTTGGCCCGCAGCGTCGCGATCTTCGACACGTCGACCTCGACCACGGTCGTCAGCTGCGCCGACACCTGCAGCGACTCGACCATCCGCTCCGCGATGACCTTGCGCAGCCGCGACATCTTCTCGGTGCGCCCGCGCAGCGCGCTGACCTCTGCCGTCGGTGCCGGGGTGGGCGCGGCAGGCGCCGCAACCGGTGCTGCCGCCGGGGCGGGGGTCGCAACGGCCGCCTTGGCAGCGACCGCGGCCTCGAGCACGTCGGACTTGCGGATCCGTCCGCCGACGCCGGTACCGGTCAGCGTCGACAGGTCGACGCCGTGCTGCGCGGCCAGGCGCCGCACCAGCGGCGTGACGTAGGAGTCGGCGTTGCCGGCCGGTGATGCCGGGGCATCTGCCACGACCGGGGCCGGGGCGTCTGCCACGACGGGTGCGGGGGCGGCGGGTGCCGGCGCAGGGACGTCAGCGACGACCGGGGCCGGGGCGCTGACCGGGAGGGGCGCCGGAGCGGGGGCTGCGGGCGCGGACGGCGCACTCGTACCGGCGGCGCCGATCCGGGCGAGCTCGGCGCCGACGGGGACGGTGGCGTCCTCGGCGACGGCGATGCTCAGCAGCACGCCGGCGGCCGGGGAGGGGATCTCGGTGTCGACCTTGTCGGTCGAGACCTCCAGCAGCGGTTCGTCCGCGGCGACGGTGTCGCCGACCGAC
>JAFIHP010000334.1 GCA_017849335.1 Actinomycetales bacterium
GGTGACTCCGCCGCCGTCCTCGTCGATGTCGATCTCCGTGCCGGTCTGGTCCTCGATCGCCTTCTCGACACCCGCCTTGGCGATGCTCTCGACGGCGTTCCCGCAGCCGGTCAGGGCCAGGGAGCCGATCACGAGCGCAGCGGCAGCGAACGTTCGGGGCGTGGGCGCGCGCATTCGGAGTCTCCTCGGAGTGGTCAGTTGAACAGGTCGGGGCAGTGCAACGGACCGTCGGGATAGACCATCGTCACGTCGTAGGTCATCCCGATCGCTCCCATGCCAATCTGGCAGTGCGAGATCGCCTTGTCGTCGGTGTGGCTGCCGGACGGGAAGGTGAACTCGACCGACGTGTCACCGGTGATGACGAACGTCGGGTTCGGCGTGAGCGTCTTGGCGACCTGCTCGGTCACGACGGGGAGCCAGTTGTCGCCGTTCCCGCTGTCCGCGGCCTCAGTTGCCTCGCCGGTGTCGGCGGCCGACGTGTCGGAGGCGGCTGCCGACGAAGCCGCGACACTCGCGGCGACGGGCTCGGCGGGCGCGGGGTCGGCAGCCGAGCTCGAGCAGGCGCTCAGCGTCACGACGGCGGCAGCGATCAGGGCGGCAGAGGCGGCACAGGCGGCACGGGAACAACGCATGGGCCGAGGCTATGGACCCCTCGCGCACCGTGCACTGAGTAGAAATTGCTCGCTCCGGCGCCGTCCAACCTCGACGCCTGAGCGACTCCCTCAGTCGAGGATCGTGAGCTCGATCGGGACGGCCTTCAGCGCCTGGCTGACGGGGCAGTTCTCCTTGGCGCCCGCCGCAGCCGTCGCGAACCCGTCGGCGTCCAGGCCGGGGACCTCGCCGCGAACGAACAGGCGGATCGCGGTGATGCCGGTGCCGGGCTTGAAGTCCACCTCGGCGCTGGTCTCGATGTGGGTGGGCGGCGTGCCCGCCTGGGCCAGTCCGTGCGACAGGGCCATCGAGAAACAGGTCGAATGCGCCGCCGCGATGAGCTCCTCGGGGCTGGTCACGCCGTTCGGCTCCGCAGAGCGGGCCGCCCACGTCACCGGGAAGGTCCCGGCCCCGGACGACTCGAGGGTCACCTCACCCGAGCCCTCCATGAGGCTTCCGTTCCACTCCGCCTGTGCGCGCCGCGTCGTCGTCATCTGAGCTCCTTGAGAGTTGAAGGACCTCCGACGCTACGTGCCGACCGGGGCACCGGCAAGGGTGCGAAGTGAGCCGGCAGGTGAACGACGGACGGCGGCACGAGAGAATGTGGTCCCTGCGCCCGTAGCTCAATGGATAGAGCCGCCGGTTTCTACCCGGCTGGTTGGGGGTTCGAGTCCCTCCGGGCGCGCGTCTCCCCGCGGACGGCGCCGCAACCGGTCAGTCGTCCCGGTGGTGCTGGCGTTCGTACACCTGGGCG
Organism: Actinomycetales bacterium; assembly: GCA_017849335.1. Taxonomy (GTDB): domain Bacteria; phylum Actinomycetota; class Actinomycetes; order S36-B12; family S36-B12; genus UBA10649. The sequence continues at coordinate 1,406 of JAFIHP010000334.1, forward strand.
GCCTCGAGGCACAGCAGGAGTGACGCCGCCACCACACAAGTCACACTCCAGGCGAACATGCCTCGACGGTACGCCGCGGGGCGGGCGGTGTCCGCGCGAACGGCGGGCAGTTCGCCATGTGCGGACTCACAGGACTTCCACAGCAGTTCACCCGGTGTTCACTCAGGTCCGGTCGGTAGACCCGGTGCGTGACCGTGACGACGTCGAACACCGCCGATCCCGACGACGAGCGGGCTACCCGCCCCGACGCGCACACCCGCTAGGCGCGGACGATGCTCACCGTGCACGCCGGCCTCCACAAGACCGGAAGTACGTCCATCCAGGCCGCCCTCGGCACCTCGATCGGCCACGTTGGCCGGCGGCAGGCCTACCTGCACTGGTCGGACCTGTTCCGGACCGATGGCGTGATCAACCCGGACGGGGTGGCGAAGATCCGCCGGCTGAGCGCGCGGGGCTGGCATGTGGTCGTGTCGAGCGAGGGCGCGCTCGGTCCGCTGAGCACGAACGCGGTCTACCCCGACGCCCCGAACGTCGCGGCACAGCTGGACGCACTGTTCGCAGACCAGGACCTCCGCCTGGTCGTCTACGTCCGGCCGCAGCACGAGTGGGCCGAAAGCTCGTACGCGCAGTACGTCCGGTCCGGGGGAACGCTTCATCCACGCGATTACATCGCGACGCTGCGCGACCAGCCGTACCTGAGGCACACCACGCTCGTCGACGACCTGCGCAGGAGCCTGCGCACGAGCCGGCTCGTCGTGCGTCCGTACCGGTCGAACGGCGACGTGGTCAGCGACTTCTTCGAGACCGCGGGACTCGGACCCGTCCCCGCGTTCCTGGGTGCCCAGCGCGCGAACGTCAGCCCCCCAGCGGAGACGACCGCCGCGCAGCGTCAGGCGAACGAGGCCGGCATCGCCGTCGTCGCCGAGGCCGCCCGGGCGGTCGGAGCGGCGGCACGATCGCCGCTGCCCGAGGACTGCCAGGCGGATCTGCACGGTCTCTTCGCGCGCGACTGGACGGACCTCAGCATCGCTGTGGCCGACATGCCCGGACACGACCCGACGGAGTTCACCGCCGCCGTCGACGCCTCGCGCGACTTCGTCCCGCGCCCATTCGTCGCGACCGTTGCCCCGTCGTCCGCGTCGCCGGCCCAGACCTCCGGAACGACACCTCCCGACGTCCACACGTCGCGCGCGGAGACCACGCCGGGCCTCCGGCAGCGCGGCGAGTTCCTGCTGCGCCACGGCCCGCGCCGGGCGCTGCTGCGGACCCTCATGCGCACGGGGTAGGACCGACGTCGACGGCGAGGCGCTCACATCAGGAGACGCTCGGCCTCGCGACGGGACACCACGAACGTCCCAACCAGGAGCCCGGCCCCGCTCAGCAGGAGGACCACTCCGACGGCTCGGATCGTGACGTTGTTCTGATGCTCGCGCGCGAGCTCCGCGGAGCGCTGGGAATCGAGGGCCGCGCACGCACCCCTCGTCTCGGCGCCCAGCGCGATGCACTGCCCCGGGTCGATCGTCCAGTAGCGACCGTCCACGTACTGACGTGACGGGTTGTCCTCCTGCTCGATCATCCGCTGGCCGGCGATCGTGACGGCAAGCCCGACGACGAGCAGGAGCAGCGCGACGAGCGCGGCGACGACCGGGAACCGGGGCGCGACGGGTCGCTGCCCGGTCGCGTGCTCGGCCCGGTCCACCCGGCAACGGTATGCCGCGGATCCGTGGTCGGCGGCGCAACGGAGCGCGCGACTGTCAGACCCCGCTGCGACAGTTCCTGCACAGGTCATCGGAGGAAGGGATACGGCGTGGTCACGTTGGCGGTCTGCTTCGCGTTCAGCCTCATTGCGCTGTGGTGGCTGCGGGTCAACCTCCCCCGCCTCGGTGCGCCCCGGATCCTTGCCGGTGTGGCCTTGGGCCTCGCTCTCCCCCTCGGCGTCGTGTCATTGACGGCCGCCACGTCCCCCGGAGGCGCAATCGGGCCGACAGGCGCTGCCGTGCCGTGGGTGGTGGCGGCCGCCGGTCGCTGACGGCCGCCACTCCCCCGTCAGGGGCGCGCCGACCCGCGCGCTGACCTCACCATCGCGGCCCAGCGCTTGCGCTCGGCCGACTCCAGCCGCGCGTCGTTGCGGCGCGCCAGCCACGCCTGCTCGCGCTGGAGCCGCCGCCAGCTGTCCACGCGCGCCGCGAACACCTCGTCCGCGTCGGCCGCAGCACGGACGGCGCACCCGGGTTCGGTGGCGTGCGCGCAGTCGGAGAACCGGCACCGCTGGGCAAGCTCGTCGACGTCCGCGAACGCGCTGGCGAGCCCGTCCCCGTCGGCCCAGGGAGCGAACTCCCGCATCCCGGGGGTGTCCAGGACCAGGCCGCCACCGGGCAACGCGACGAGGTGACGCGACGTCGTCGTGTGCCGGCCCTTGCCATCCGACCGCACCGCGGCCGTCGCCAGCACCTCGGCGTGCGACAGCACGTTTACCAGCGTGCTCTTGCCGACCCCCGACGGGCCGATCAGGGCGAGTGTCCGGCCGTGCCCCATCTGCGCCCGGACGTGCTCGACGCCCACGCCCGTGGCCGACGACACCGGGATCACGTCGACGCCGAGGCACACCGCGGCGATCTCCCCGACCACCGCGTCCAGATCATCGGCGGTCTCCGCCTTGGTGAGGAGGACAAGCGGTGTGGCCCCGGACGACCAGATCGCCGTCAGCTCGCGTTCGATGCGCCGCGGGTTCGCCTGGGTGGCCGGTGCGCAGACGGCGACGACATCGACGTTGGCAGCGATGACCTGCTCCGCGCTGCGGCCGCCGGCTTCCGCACGCGTGAGCTGCGTGCGCCGCGGGAGCACCGACTCGACGAGGCAGTCGTCGGTGCCGGAGATGACGACCCAGTCGCCGGTGACCGGACGCGGGTCGAGCGACCGGGACCGGGCCCGGGCGTGCAGGACGGTCGTCCCGTCGTGCACGTGCCACGACGACCGGGACTGGGCGACCACCCGGGCGGCCCGTTGGCCGGACCCGAGGGGACCGCCCTCGACCGCGAGGAACCAGCCGAGGTCGTCGATCGACGAGATGTGGTGGAACGACAGATCAAACGATGATTGTGCTGCTGAGGACAACGGGACTCCCAGAGGACGCGCACCGGGTGCGCAGGACGTCGGATGGGCGAAGACCCCGGCCGGGCGTCACGAGAGTCGGGAGCACACCCTCACAGGGGGTGGTGGCTCAGCAAGCGGACGGGCGGCTCAGGGCACGCTGACGGAGGCGACCACGAAAACCGCCTCCTCGTCTCGATGTCGGCGCCGACGACGGCGCTCACGCAGAGGCTACCCCACGCTCAGGGGACGGCGCGTCCGAGAGCCTCGACGACCTCGGCTCCGGGAAGACTCGCCAGCACATCTCCGGGAACGAGCAGCTTGGATCGACGAACGCCGCTGCCGACGACGACCAGCGGTGCCGCAGCGGCACGGGCGTCGACGAGAATCGGCCACCCGGAGGGAAGACCGAGCGGCGTGATGCCGCCGTACTCCATGCCGGTACGGCTCACCGCCTCGTCCATCGCCAAGAACGTGGCCTTGCGGACGTCCAGGCGCCGACGGACGACACCGTTGACGTCCGCGCGCGTGTCTGCCAGAACCACGCACGCCGCGACGCGCTCCACGCCCTGGCGCGCGCCCGTCACGACGATGCAGTTCGCCAGGACGTCCTCGGCGAGCCCGTAGGCGTCACGCGTCGCGGCCGTGTCCGACAGCGCGGCGTCGATCTCGACGACGCCCACCGACTCCCCCAGTCCGAGCTCGTCGATCGCCGTCCGGACCGGATCGGCGAGCAGGTCCGGACGGCTGCCCGACGGCTCGCCCCGCAGCGCGCCGAGCTCGAACGTGCCACTCACCGCGCGCTCCGCAGACTCGCTCGGGCGTTGCGCACGACGACGTCGACGGCTCCCCGGACAGGCTTCGTCGCCGTGTAATGACGGGTGTGCACGTCGCCCGGCGTGCGCGCCGGCCCCGACGCACCGGTCGCGTCGCACACGGTGTCGCCGCGGTCGCACACGCTCTGCACGCGGCGGGCGACACTGCGCGGAAGGGCGGTCGACCGCGCCCCGGACAGGCTCGGGAACTGCCGGGCCAAGCCCGTTCCCTTCCGCGCGCTCCCCCACGCCCGGATGCCGTCCGACGCGTCACGGTCACCGTCACCCATCAGGACAGCGCCGTCGATGCGCGACAAGGCCGCCGTGTCGCCGGCCGCGACGAGGTCCTGCACCACGCGGTGCATGACCATCGCCCCCTGCGAGTACCCCATGAGAACGATCCGCTGCCCCGGGCACTCCGTCCCCGACCGCGCGATGCGCTCGCGCGTCCACGACACGCCCTGCTCCAGCCCACCGAAGTAGGCGGACGTGTCCGCAGCGAGCACGGCCATCGAGGCGGCCGGATACTGGACGGACTCGACGGAGGCGCCCGGAATCCGCTGACGCAGGAGCACCGCCGCGTCGTAGGTCTTCTGTCCGAGACCCGAGCCGGCGTCCGAGGCGCTGCCGCTCTGCGGCTCCCCCGACCCCCGGGCGCCGAGGACGAGAACCGGAGCGCACGCGGGGGCGGCGCCAGCCGTGGGCGCCGGGACGATCGCCGACACGGCTGCCATGACACTGGCCACCAGGACGACGCGCCCGAATCGCATTCGCATGCGATCCATTGTGCGTCCCGGGGTCGGAGGCCGACGCACCCCCTCGCCCGCCCGCTGGGTCCACCGGGGGCCGTCGCGCGTGCTCGGCGCGCGTTCGCGGCGTTCGGCGCGTACGGTGCGGAGGGGTCGAGGAGCCGCCATGAGCGCAACCACCATGTCTGTCGCCGCTGCTGCCGAGGACTTCCTGTCTCAGCACCGCATCGCCGTGACCGGCGTCTCGCGCACTCCCGCCGGGCACGGGAGCAACGCCGTCTACGTTCGCCTCCGTGACCGTGGCTATCAGGTGTTCGCGGTCAATCCCAACGCCGCCGAGGTCGAGGGCGACGCGGCGTACCCGAGCCTGTCGATGATCCCCGGAGGCGTTGCCGTCGTCGTGATCGGCACCCGTCCGGAGCACGCCGACGGCTCCGTGCGCGAGGCCGTCGACCTGGGCGTGCGTCGTATCTGGATGCACCGCGGGTTCGGCGGCGGCAGCGTCAGTCGAACGGCGGTCGAGTACGGCCGTAGCCGCGGAGCGACCGTGATCGACGGCGGCTGCCCCCTGATGTTCGGCGCCGCATCGGACGGAGGGCATCGCTTCATGTGCCGCGTGCTGTCGGTGCTCGGTGCCGTCCCCCGTCGCGTGAGCTAATACCCCCGGGGGTATAGTGGACCCAATAGGAGGTCCACATGAAGATCGTGATCGTCGGCGGTGTCGCCGGCGGGATGTCAGCGGCGACGCGGCTTCGCCGCATGGACGAGCAGGCCGAGATCGTCGTTCTCGAGCGCGACGACTACGTGTCGTTCGCGAACTGCGGGCTGCCGTACCACCTCGGCGGCGAGATCACGCGGCGTGAGGCCCTGGTTCTCCAGACTCCGAAGAGCCTGCGAGACCAGTTCGGCATCGACGTGCGCACCGGCAACGAGGTCGTCGCCGTGCACCCGGGCACGCACGAGGTCGTCGTCCGCGAGCGGGACGGCGGCCGGGAGTACACCGAGTCGTACGACCGCCTGATCCTGTCCACTGGCGCGGCCGCCATCCGTCCTCCCCTACCGGGCATCGACCACCCGCGGATCCGATCACTGCGCAACATCCCCGACATGGACGGCATCGCCGCGCTGCTCGGCGACGCGCAGTCAGCGGTCGTCGTCGGCGGTGGGTACATCGGCCTGGAGATGGTCGAGGCACTGCGTCATCGCGGCATCGCCGTCACCCTGGTGGAGGCGGCCGACCAGATCATGACCGTGCTCGATCGCGAGATGACCGTGCCCCTGCTGGCGGAGCTCGATCGCAACGACGTGCGCGTCCTGCTGTCGACCACGGCCAAGGGCTTCGCCGACGACGACGGTCGCGTCGTGGTCGACCTCGGTGACGAGCGGCTCACGACCGACCTCGTCATCCTCGCCGTCGGCGTCCGCCCGGAGTCCTCGCTGGCCGTGGCGGCCGGCCTGGCCGTGTCCGACCGCGGCGCCGTGATCGTCGACGAGCACATGCGGACGTCGGACCCCGACATCTTCGCGGTCGGCGACTCGGTCCAGGTGACCGACACCGTCACGGGCAACCCGGTCGTCGTGCCGCTCGCCGGCCCGGCGAACCGCCAGGGTCGCATCGCCGCGGACGCGATCAGCGGGCGGCCGTCGGCCTACACCAGCACGCAGGGCACCGGCATCGTGCGCGTGTTCGGCCTGACGGCGGCGATGACGGGCGCGACGGAGGCGGCACTCACCCGCGCCGGGCGACCGTTCCAGAAGGTCTACGTGCACCCGAACGACCACGCCGGCTACTTCCCCGGCGCCGTCTCGATCCACCTCAAGGTCCTGTTCGACCCGCAGGACGGCCGGCTCCTGGGGGCGCAAGCCGTCGGAGCGGACGGCGTCGACAAGCGGATCGACGTGCTCGCGGTGGCGCTGCGGGCGGGGATGACGATCGAGGATCTCGAGCATCTCGAGCTCGCGTACGCGCCGCCGTTCGGCTCCGCGAAGGACGCCGTCAACATGGCCGGCTTCGTCGGGGGCAACCTCCTCCGCGGCGATGTCGCCCTCTGGTACGCCGAGCAGTGGCCGGACCTGCCGTCCGACGCCGTGGTGCTCGACGTGCGCAACGCCGACGAGCGGAATCGCTGGGCTATCCCGGACTCCACGTGGATCCCGCTGCCGGAGCTGCGCGACCGGCTCGGCGAGCTTCCGCCCGGGGCGCCGATCTACGCCTACTGCCGGTCCGGGTTCCGGTCGTACCTGGCGCAGCGCATCCTGGCGCAGTCCGGCTGGCCCGACGCGGCGACGCTGGCCGGCGGCGAGCTGACGTTCCAGGCCGTCCTCCCGGCGGTCGCGGCCGACCGGGAGCTCGCCTCGGCGTAGTCGCCCGGAGGGAGGTCCTCCCTACCGTGGGTTCAGCCGACGGTGGGCCTTCTTCAGGGCGGGGTAGAGGCGGCGGTACTGCTCGTACTGCTCGACGTAGACCGCACGGTCCGTGCCGTCCGGAAGGAACGTGTCGGTCACGACGGCGCGGGCACCCGCCTGGTCCAGCGTCATGTCGCCCAGGCAGACCCGCGCCCACAGGGCGGCACCCTTCAGCTGCGCGTCACGCGGGTCCGCCGGCCGTTCGACCGGGACGCCCAGCGTGTAGGCGTGGAGCTGGCACCACAGGTCGGACTGCGCCCCTCCCCCGATCATGCGGACACGGGGAACCGGGCGGCGCAGGAACTTCTGGTACGCGTCGAAGAGCCAGCGCGAGTTGAAGGCGACGCCCTCCATGACCGCGCGGATCATCGTCGCGCGGTCGGTGCGCAGCGTGACGTTGACGAAGCTGGCACGGATCTGCCGGTCCTCGACCGGGCTGCGCTCGCCGGCGAGCCACGGAGTGAACAGCACGCCCTCGCAGCCGGCGGGAGCCGTGGCGGCCATCGACGTGAGCTCGTCGTACGAGAGCTCGGGCAGCACCTGCTCCTTGACCCACCGCAGGGCAGCGCCCCCGGTCTCCTGGTTGTCCGCGACGACCCCGCACGTCGGATCCAGTCCCGGGATCGAGGCGATCGAGTGGGACACGTCGGTGCGCTTGAACGGCACCCGCGTGCTAAACCACGCCGTGGTCGAGATCGCGAGGTGCGTGTCGTACGGAGCGACGGCGCCGCTGCCGATGACCGCCGCGTGCAGGTCCTGGATCCCGGCGACGACCGGTGCGCCCGCGGCTACGCCGATCTGCTCGGCCACCTCGGGCAGCAGGGGTCCGAGCACCGATCCGGTGGGGATCAGGGGCGGGAGGCGACCGGGGTCGCGGCGGGCTCGGCGCACGAGGTCCGGGTCGTAGCGCAGCGGGCGGCCCGGACGGTTGTCGGTGAGCCAGCTGAGCGTCATCGACGCGGGGGTCCCGGCCGCTCGGCCGGTCATCCGCATCCCGAGGTAGTCGACCGGCTCGAGCAGGTAGCGGGCGCGCGCGTAGACGTCCGCGAGCTCGCGCTGCAGGAGCAGCGAGTGGCCCGTCGGGTCGGCCCCCGAAGGGGTCGGGGCACCTCCCGTCCGCCGGACGAAGGGCAGGACCTTGTGCGGCGCGAACCCTTGGACGCTCAGCGGGCCCCCGACGACGTCGCGCACGTACCGTCCGGCGCGCGTGTCCGCCCAGAGCAGGACGTCGCCGACAGGCACTCCGGCCGCGTCCACCGGCACGGTCGAGCCCCACTGCCCGGTGATGCCCACACCGCGAAGGTCGCTACCGCGTACACCGGACTCGGCCACGACCTCGCGGGCCGCGTCGAGCACCTGGTCCCACCACTCCACGGCGTCCTGGGTCGCCGCCCCGTCGGCCCCGACGTGGACCGACACCGGCCGGAACGCCACGGCCAGGAGCGTGTCGTCCTCGTCGACGACCGCGACCTTGGGCCCGCCGTTGCCGAGGTCGAGGGCCAGGTACCAGCCGCCCATCGGCGTCAGATGCCAGCAGGCGCGGTGTCGTACATCGCGTCGAGGTAGCCGCCCATGATCGCCGTCAGCGTCGCGTTGCCGTCGACCGTTCCGCCGAACCCGTACATCGCACCGCTCTCCGCCGCCTGCCCGGCGTGCTCCTGCGCGTACGCGACCGCCGCCTCGAGGTCGTCGAGGAACGCGTCGACGACACCCGGCGCCGTGTTGGGCCGGGTGATGCAGAAGTGCAGCGCGGGCGGGAGCTGGAGCGAGTTCAGTCGCCAGCCGCGACGCTTGAGCTCGTCGTTGACGAGGTAGACGTCGACCTCGTCCGACTCGAACGCGACGAGGAACAACGGGTCGCCGATGATCCTCAGCTGCGGGGTGCGGGTACGGATCCCCTCGACCATGCGCACGGTGGCCTCGTGGATGTCGCGAGCCCCGGCCCGGAAGCCGTTGCGCCCGTTGATGACCAAGGACGCCCACGTCGCCGCGATGAGGCCCCCGCTGCGGGAGCCTGCCAGGCCCGGCGACACGTACAGGCCGCCCGGCCAGTCCGGCACGGCGTACCACTGGTTCGTCCGCAGCTCCTTCGTCGCGTAGATCAGCGTCGACGTGCCCTTGAGCCCGTATCCGTACTTGTGCGTGTCAGCACTGATGCTGGTGACGCCCGGCACCCGGAAGTCCCACGGCGGAACGTCGACGCCGATGTCCTCCAGCCACGGCAGCAGCAAGCCGCCCAGGCAGCCGTCGACGTGCAGCCCGATGCCGTGCTGCAGGGCGAGCGCGCCGATCTCCGGGATCGGGTCGATGACGCCGTGCGGGTAGTTGCCCGCCGAGCCGACGAGGGCGATCGTGTTCTCGTCGATCAGTGCCGCCATCGCGTCGACGTCGACGCGGTAGTCGGGCCCGACCGGTGCGTGCCGGATCTCGACGCCGAGCCAGTGCCCGCCCTTGTCCAGCGCGACATGGGCCGTCCGCGGGATGACGAGGTTGGGGCGGGTGACGCCGCGCTTGGCCGCCTGCTCGCGGTAGGCGTAGACGGCCGTGACGAGGCTCTCCGAGCCGCCGCTGGTGACGACCCCGCAGACGTCGGGTCCGGCGGCCGGGCCGTTCAGCAGCGCGGCGACCATCGACACGATCTCGCCCTCGAACTTCGTGGCTGACGGGTACATGTCGCGCTGGAGCACGTTCGCGTGCGCGAAGACCTCGAACACCTCCGACAGCACGTGGTAGTGCTCGTGGTCGCCGGAGTACAGCGAGCCCGAGACGCGTCCCTCGTCGCCGATCCGGTCCTCGCGGCCGGCGAGCTCGCGCACCAGTGCGACGACGTCCGCCGCAGGCACGCCGTCGTCGGGGAGCTCGCGGTAGGTCTGGGTCTGCGACCGGTACGGGTAGAGCTCGTCGAGGAACGCGGTGATCGCGTCGACGTCGCCGGACATGTGGACTCCCGATCGCGCCGGTCGGGCACCGGCGCGGCGCCTACTCTCGCACAGCCGAGGTCACTGGCTACTGAGCAGTAGGCATGACCACGCGGACGCTCGCGACCGGCTCGATCGACAACTGGACGTCGCTGCCCGCGACGCACGACAGCACGTGCCCGCCCGCTGCACGATCGGCGGTCAGCCCGTGCAGGTGGAGGCCGGGAGCGCCGATCCCGGCAGCAGCCGGGCCGGTCCGGAACCCGACCAGCACGGCTCGGCGCGTTCCCAGGTCGAACGTCGTCTGGGTCGCCACGACGTCGGCGAGCGGCGGGTAGGGCGTCGCCTGCGCCGGCACGCTGCGGGTCACGAGCGAGGTGAACGTGCCTCGGACGCGCACGGCGACGACGCCCTCGGCCGCGGTGCCCGCAGCGGACGCCACCAGGCCGTCGATCGCGGCGCACGTGGTCCCCGGTGCCACCGGGAGGCTCGTCGAGGGACGGAACGCGACCGCCTCGGCGAACGGCGTCGGGGTCGACGGGGCGACCGGTCGCGGCACGCCGTCCAGCCCGACCCGGTACGGCACGCCGCCGACGACGACCATCTCGCCGTCCAGGCCGGCGAAGGTGCCCAGGCCGATGGTGGACGGCCCCTGCAGCACCGTGGAGATCGGCGCGAGCGGGTCGTAGTCGGGCGCGGTGAGGTACGCGTACGTCCCGACCTGGACCAGTTCGGGTGCCGGCGGCGCGGCGTGCGGCGCCGGGACTGCCCCTGCTGTCGTCGCGGGGACCGCGAGCGCCACCACGGCGACGGCCGCGATCATCGACAGGCGCGCACGGTGTCGGGCTGGCATGTGCGGACTGTAGACCGACGCCTGGCGCGCACGTGCCACCATGAGCCGGGAACGAACGAGCCGACGACGAGTCCGTCGATGATGCGAAGGAGCCGGCATGCCAGCCGACCGAGCCCCGTCCGTGCTGATCACCGGCATCCACAGCGACCTCGGGTTCGCCGTGTCGCACGCGTTCCGCCGCGAGGGATGGTTCGTCGTCGGCAGCGACCAGGGCACCACGGCTGGCCGCAACGCGCGCGCCCACGTGTCAGCCGACCTGACCGACGAGGACGAATGCCGTCGGGTCGTCAAGCGCACGGCGACGCTGGGCAACGGCATCGACTGCGTCGTGAGCTGTGCGCAGGTCCACCTCGACGGCCCGGTCGAGGAGACCGGCTCGCGCGCGTGGGACGTGATGATGGACGTGAACGCCAAGAGCGTCTTCCTGCTCGCCACCGCGGCCATGCCGTACCTGGAGCGCACGCAGGGCACGTTCGTCGTCATCGGACCCGGCGGGGGCGACGACACCGCCGAGCACGCCGTCTTCGAAGCCAGCCGCGGAGCCGTCCGGGCACTGGCCGGCGCACTGGCCGACGAGCTCGTCCCCCACCGGATCCGCGTCACGATGATCGACGCCGGCGGCGACACAGAGGGCTCGGCTCTCACGCCGGACGAGGTGGCCGAGCGCGTGTGGGCGTTCGCCGGCTTCGACGTCGACGGGCACGAGCTGTCGTTCGCGCACGCGCACTGACGGGAGTACCGCGGGTCGGCTGAGTCGCCGCTGAGGCGACGTACGAAAGACCCTCCCGCCGACGAACGCGACGGAGTAGCCTCGCGCCGGCTCGGGCCACGGCGACCCGGCCCGAGGGGGTTCCATGTCGCACACCGCCCAAGCGCCCATCGGGTTCCCCGAGGCAGCAGAGGACAAGGGACTCAAGCGCGGGGCGCTGGGGCTGATCTCAAGCATCGTCGTCGGCGTCGCGTCGACCGCGCCGGCCTACAGCCTCGCCGCCAGCCTGGGCTTCGTCGTGGCGACGACCAACGGCGACGGGATCGTCGGCGTGAAGGCGCCGGCGATCATGCTGCTGGCCTTCGTGCCGATGTTCTTCATCGCGATCGCCTACCAGCAGCTCAACAAGGCCGAGCCCGACTGCGGGACGACGTTCACCTGGGCGGCACGCGCCTTCGGTCCGTGGGCCGGCTGGATCGGCGGCTGGGGCATCATCGCCGCCGA
>JAFIHP010000335.1 GCA_017849335.1 Actinomycetales bacterium
GGTCCAGGTGGCCGTGGTCGCCGTCGAGACGCCGCCGCCGAGCGCCGCGGCGAACGCCCCACCCTCGCCGACGACGGACCCCTCGGCGTAGCCGTTCTCGTTCCTCCGCTCCTTGATGGTGTCGTTCATCGAGAAGGTCTGCCCGGGCCGCAGCAGGGCGCCGTTGACGCGCCGGGCGGCCTGGCCGATGTTCTGCAGCCGGTAGGCCGCGTAGGGGAAGTACTGCGTGAACGTCGAGAGCCGCTCGTGGATGCCGAGCGCCTTCGCCTCCTCGGTCGTGAGATCGGGCTCCCGGGTGCCAACGGACACCGTGACCGACCGCTGGCCCGCCGGCTTGTCCAGGACCCCGGCCACGGCCGCGGCGAGCTCGTCGTCGGAGACGCCCTCGCCCACCTTCGACTTGACGACCTTGACCGTGCCACCGCGGATCTTGAAGCTCGCGTCGCGGCCCTTGACCTCGATCGGCTTGAGCTCCTTGGCGATCGACTTGTGCAGGATGGCGCCGTCGAGCGACGGCACCAGCGCGCCGTCGGACGCGGTGAACGACAGCGCTCGGCCGACCGCCTTGGCCGGGATGTCGGCCGTGACCGTGCCGGCCGTCACCGTGACCGGGCCGGCGATCGCGGCGGTGGCCAGCCGGCCGGCAGCCTGCGCGGCCTCCTCGTCCACCGTCGGCTCGACCGTGGCGACGATCGCTGCCACGGGGGCGCGAGGCCGAGCGGCCGCTGCGGCGAGCGCGGCACTGGTCGCGTCGACGTCCAGGCTCTCCCCCGGCGTGCCCGGGGTGACCGTGACCGCACCCTTGTCCACCTCGACGGCGGGCTCGACGGCCGGGACCGTGATCGCGTCGGCGATGGTCTGCAGCTCCGTCGACATCGCGGCGTCGTCGACGGTGACGACGGCCGGCAGCTGGTCGCCGTTGGGCCCGAGACGACCCAGCAGGGAGATCGGGTTCCACGTGTGGCCGAACGCGGGCGCCACCGACGCGGCGGCGTCGAGGGACAGGCCGGCGTCGGCCGCCTTGATCGTGAACGTCTGGTCGCCGGCGGTGACCTTCAGCTTCTTGGTCACCGTGGGACCGATGGCGTCCGCGGCGGCCGACGCGGCCGCGTCCTCGGTCCTGCCGCCGATCGCCACGCGCTCGACCGTGGTCCCCGACGCCGCCGTCGACCCGGACCCGAGGGCGAGCGCGAGGTAGCCCACCACCAACAGGGCGAGGACGACGCCCGCTGCGACCCACAGCAGCACACGGCTCGACGCCGGCTGCGCGCCGGCGGGCTCGGTGTTGCCCACGGTCCTCCTGCCATCGACGCGCCCACGCCCGCGTCGGTGTGTCGATCGTACGCACTCTTACCGACGCCTCAGCGCGTCGCGACGTCCCCGTCGTGCCCCGCACCGGCCTGCGGACGCGGCCGCGGGACCGGGAGCGTCGCGGCCGCGGACGCCAGCACGACGCCGCCCAGGAGGTACGTCAGCTGCCGACCGCCCCCGGAGACCGCCAGGTCGCCGGACGGGCCCTCGGTCGCGAGCGCGACGGTGGCTCCCAGCCACCCGACGGCGACCGCCCACGCGGCCCAGCGGGTCCCGACCGACCACGCGCCGGCGCGGACGGCCAGGACGAGGACGACCCACACGAGGGCCAGCCCCCACGGGATCGCGACGTCACCGATCAGGATCCGCTGCGCCTGGACGAATGCCCCGAGCACCCCGATGACTCCGCCGACGAGCAGTCCCCCGACGATGCCCGCCCAGCGCCACCGCCACGGGACCGGGTTCACTCCTCGAGCCCGGCGAACAGATCGGTCTCCCGTCCGCCGTCGACCGCACCGGCTCGCCCGCGGGCGAGCCGGAAGAACTCCGTGCCGAACGCCTCCACGCCGACGTTGTCGGCGAGGGCGAAGAAGCCCGAGTCGACCGTGACCTGCGTGCGGTGCTCACGCAGCGCGTCCAGCTTGGCCGTGAGGAACGCCGACGCGTCGACCTCCGTGGTGACGAGGTCGTCGTCGCAGGCGAACGGCAGGTCGTCGGGGTCCATCGCCGCGAACCCGTCCTCGACACCGGCGGCCCGCATCGCCTCGATGCCCGCGCGGATGACGCCCCGCGGCATGGCCGTCCAGTAGACCTTCGACACGCTCCACGCCGGGCCGAGGTCCGGTCGGAACGTCGCGGACTCCGCCAGGGCGATCGCGTAGTGCGTCACGCGGTGGGCCTGGATGTGGTCGGGGTGGCCGTAGCCGCCGAAGTCGTCGTACGTGACGACCACCTGGGGGCGCACCTCGCGGATGACCGCGACGAGCTCCGTGGCCGAGACCAGCAGGTCGGTGCGCCAGAAGGACTCCGGTCGGTCGTTCGGCGGCGTGCCGACCATGCCGGAGTCGCGGAACCGCCCCGGGCCGCCGAGCAGGCGCCAGTCGGACACCCCGAGCCGGTCCATCGCCGCGCCCAGCTCGGTGAACCGGTGCTCCCCCAGCGCGTCGTCGTGCTCGGACGCCAGGTGGGAGAGCTCGGGGACGAGGACCTCGCCCTCCTCGCCGAGCGTGCAGGTCACGAGCGTGACGTGGGCACCGGCCGCCGCGTACTTCGCCATCGAGCCGCCGGTCGAGATGCACTCGTCGTCAGGGTGGGCGTGCACGAGCAGCAGTCGGCGGTCCATGGGCGCCGAGGCTACCCGCCTACGATGCCGGCGTGACGCGAGAGAGCACGGGAGCCGAGCAGGAGTCCTACCCCCGGCAGGAGGCGGCGACGCGCCGGTTCCGGCTGGGGGCGCCGCGCGGCTTCACGATCGCTCCCGACGGCTCACGCGTCGCCTTCCTCCGCAGTGCCGGCGGGCGCGACGCCGTCGGCAGCCTGTGGGTCGCCGAGCCCCTCTCCGACGGCTCGCTGGCCGAGCGGCGCGTGGTCGACGCACGGGCGATGCACGATCCGTCGGTCGACCTGCCCGCCGCCGAGCGGGCACGCCGCGAGCGCATGCGGGAGACGACCTCCGGCATCACCGCGTTCGACACGGACACGGCCGTCTCCCGCGCGGTGTTCGCCCTCGACGGCGGCCTCTACCTGGCCGATCTCGCCGGTGCCGACGACGACGTCGTCGCGCTCGCCCACCCGGGACCGGTCGTCGACCCGCGGCTGTCGCCCGACGGCTCGACCGTGGCGTTCGTCAGCGACGGCGCGTTGTGGGTGGTGGGCACGGACGCCGGGGCGACGCCACGGATGCTCGCCGAGCCGCCGAACGCGAGCAGGTCGTGGGGCCTCGCCGACTTCGTCGCGGCCGAGGAGCTGGGCCGATCGCGCGGGCACTGGTGGCTCGACGACACCGCGCTGCTCGCCGAGCTGGTGGACGACTCGGGTGTGGCGGTCCGCTGGATCGGCGACCCCGCCCAGCCCGAGCGCGAGCCCGTGGCGCACCGCTACCCGGCCGCCGGGACAGCGAACCCGGTCGCCCGGCTGTTCCGGTTGGGCCTGGACGGATCGACGACCGAGGTCGGCTGGGAGCGCGACGAGCTCCCGTACCTCGCGACGGTCGCTCCCGGAGGGGACGGGACCGCGGTGGTGAGCGTGCTCAGCCGCGACCAGCGGCAGCAGGTGATCCTCGACGTCGCCGCCGACGGCGGCGTCAGCGTCGCCCGGGTGCGCACGTGCGTGCCGTGGCTGACGATGGTCCCCGGCGTCCCTGCACGAACGGCCGACGGACGGCTCCTCGAGGTCGTGGCCGACACGGACGCCGATGCGTTCCGGCTCGTCGCCGACGACGTGCCGCTGACGCCGCCGGCCCTGCAGGTGACGTCCGTGATCCGCGCCGGCGAGGACCGGCTGGTCGTCACGGCCCAGGCGACCCCGCTGGACCAGGGCGTCTTCGCGGTCGGGCCGTCCGGCGAGCTGACCGCTCTGACCCAGGGCCCGGGCCTGAGCTCGGCGGCCGCGTCCGCCGGCGGCACCGTCGTCGCGACCGCCCGGCCGGACCGGCTGGGCACGGAGTACCGCGTGACGCTGCCGGGCGGTGCGGGCCCGATCGTCTCGCTCGCCGAGCTGCCCGTCGTGACGCCGGCGCCGATGTTCGCGCAGGTCACCGAGCGCTCGTTGGCAACGGCGCTGCTGCTGCCCACCGGCCACGTGCCCGGGTCACGTCGGCTCCCGGTCGTGCTCGCGCCGTACGGCGGTCCGCACCACTCCGAGGTGGTCCACGCGGCCGGCACGTTCGCCGCCGACCAGTGGCTGGCGGACCAGGGGTTCGCCGTCCTCGTCGTGGATGGCGCCGGTACGCCGGGGCGCGGTCCGGCGTTCGAGTTCGAGATCGCCGACCACCTGGCCCGCCGGGTCCTCGACGACCAGGTGGCGGCGCTGCAGGCGTGGGGCGAGCGCGAGCCCGACCTGGACCTCTCGCGCGTCGGCATCACGGGGTGGTCGTTCGGCGGGTTCCTGGCGGCACTGGCTGTGCTTGACCGGCCCGACGTGTTCCACGCCGCCGTGGCGGGCGCGCCCGTGACCGACTGGGCCCTGTACGACACGGCGTACACCGAGCGGTACCTCGGCCTGCCGCACGAGCGTCCCGAGGCCTACCGCGAGGCGAACCTCCTGGACCGGGCCGGACGGCTGGAGCGGCCGTTGCTGATCATCCACGGGCTCGCGGACGACAACGTGCTGTCCGCGCACACGCTGCAACTGTCCGGCGCGCTCCTGGCCGCCGGCAAGGCGCACAGCGTCCTGCCGCTGTCCGGGGTCACGCACATGACCCCGCAGGAGGTGGTCGCCGAGAACCTGCTGCGACTGCAGGTGGCCTTCCTCCGCGAGCACCTCGCCGCGTAACCCCCACCGCACCCCGCACCCCGCGCGCCCCTACCCGCGGGTGTTGAGGTTGGTGGCGGTCCGACGCCAC
>JAFIHP010000336.1 GCA_017849335.1 Actinomycetales bacterium
GCGCGGCGGTCACCGCGGCGAACCCCACGCCCATCGCGACGGAGCGCGTGTCGACGACCTCGACCGGCAGCCCTGCCTCGGTCGCCGCCACGACCGCGGAGTCATGGGTCGCCGACATCGCCGAGGACAGCGTGAGCGCGACGACTCCCGGAGCACCCGCCGACTGGGCATCGCGGTACGCGCGCAGGAAGCTCACCGGGGTGGGCCGTGAGGTGGTGACCATGCGTCGAGCCCGCAACGCGGTGACGACCTCGGCGGCCTGCTCGTCGTCGGACTCGTCGAAGGCCTTGCCGTCGATGATGACCTGGACCGGCACGATGCCGATCCAGTACTCCTGGGCCCAGCCTGCGGGAAGGTGGCAGGTGGAGTCCGCCACCACGGCGACTCGCTGCTGCGACACCTGCCAACACTAGAGCGCCGAGCGCAGGGCCGGGGCCATCCCGGGAGGGTTCACCTCGCCCACCTCGACGGTGTCGCACCCGACCCACTCCGCCGCCTCACGCAGCGCCCGGGCCGTGCCGTCGACGGCACCGGCCGACATCGACTCGAACGTCACGCGTCGCGCGACGAGGGTCCGGCCTTCTCGTTTGGGGTCCACGCGCGCGACCAGCCGCCCCCGATGCAGGACCGGCATCGCGAAATAGCCGTGCACCCGCTTGTGCGCCGGCGTGTAGGCCTCGATCCGGTGCCGCATCCCGAAGATGCGCTCTGCCCGGTCCCGGTACCAGACCAGCGGGTCGAACGGCGACAGCAACGTCGTGCGGTTCCGGTCGCGCCCAGCAGACGCCAACCAGGCGAACGCCTCGGGGGTCGCCCAGGCAGCCGGCCAGCCCGGGACCGACACCGGCACTAGGCCGACATCGTGCGCGTGCCGGGCGACCGCCGCCTTCGGCAGGCGGTGCACATCGGCGATGTCCCCGGCCGTGCCGACGCCCATCAGGCGGGCGCCGGCAGCGACGAGCAACGCGGCGCACGCGTCGTCGTCGAGATCGTCGTGGAACAGCTCGGCCGGGATGGCCCGCTCAGCGAGGTCGTACGTGCGCCGCCAGCCGACCCGTCGCGTGACGACGACCTCCCCGACGTCCAGGAGCCACTCCAGGCCGATCTTCGCGTCCGACCAGCCCCACCACTCGCCACCGCGCTTGGCCCCGCCGACGTCGCCGGTCGTGACCGGCCCGGCCTCGCGGATCACCGAGCGCAGGCGGTCCAGTTCGGCGTGCGGCACCCGGTGCCACCGCTCCCCCTTCGCCCGGTAGTGCCTGCGCCGGAACGAGAACGCGGGCCAGGATTCCATCGGCAAGATGCACGCGGCGTGAGACCAGTACTCGAACGCCTGGTCTCCGCCCCAGTACGCGTCCTCGATCGCGGTGCGGCGCACAGCCCCGTAGCGGGCATAGGCGACGAGCTCGTGGGAGCGCGCCAGCACCGAGATCGTGTCGAGCTGCACGGCCCCGAGCGTGGCCAGCATGCCGCGCACGATGTCGACCTGGCGGCGCGCCGACGCGCGCGCCGCGACCGCGGGAGTCGGCTCGAGGGACAGCAGCCCCGACGCCCAGAGGGCGACTCGACGGGCGTCGTCGGGCGACAGCTGCTCCACCGGCGGCGTTACGCCGGCACGATGTTGACGAGCTTGGGCGCGCGCACGATGACGGTCCGCACCTCGCGCCCGGCGAGGGCCGTGACGACACCGTCATCTGCGAGCGCCAGGGCACGCAGCGCCTCCTCGTCGATCTGCGGCGACACGTCGATCCGGCCGCGGACCTTCCCCGCGACCTGGAGCACGCAGGTCACCGTGTCGTCGACGAGGAGCGAGTCGTCGACGGCCGGCCAGCCGGCGAGGGCGACGCACGGCTCGTGCCCGAGCCGGCTCCACATGTCCTCCGCGGTGTACGGCGCGACGACCGACAGCATGATCGCGACGGCCTCCACCGCCTCCCGTACCGCCGGGTCGTCGGGCCCGCAGCCGGTGTCGATCGCCTTGCGCGTGGCGTTGACCAGCTCCATGGTCCGCGCGACGGCGACGTTGAAGCGCAGCGACTCCAGGGCGACCCCCGCGTCATTCACCGCGCGGTGCGTGGACTTGCGCAGTTCGCGGTCGCCCCCCGACGGGTCCGCGCCCGGGGCGCTCGTCACGTCGCCCGCCAGGCGCCACGCGCGAGCGAGGAACTTCCGCGACCCCGCCGGGGAGACGTCGGCCCAGTCGATGTCGTCCTCCGGCGGACCGGCGAAGACCATCGTCAGTCGGATCGCGTCGACGCCGTGGTCGGCGAGCTCGTCGGACAGCCGGACGAGGTTGCCCCGCGACTTGCTCATCGCCGAGCCGTCCATCTGGACCATGCCCTGGTTCAGCAGCCTGCTGAACGGCTCGGTGAAGCCGACCATGCCCATGTCGAACAGCACCTTGGTGAAGAACCGCGAATACAGCAGGTGCAAGATCGCGTGGGTGATGCCGCCGACGTACTGGTCGACCGGCAGCCACTGGCGCACGAGCTCGGGGTCGAACGGCGCCGACTCGTTGCGTGGGTCCGCGAAACGCAGGAAGTACCAGGACGAGTCGACGAACGTGTCCATCGTGTCGGTGTCGCGCAGTGCCGGGCCGCCGCACTGGGGGCAGGTCGTGTTGACCCAGTCCGTCGCCGCACCCAGCGGGGAGGTCCCCTTCGGCGTCAGGTCCAGTCCCGCGACGGGCGGAAGCTCCACCGGCAGCTGGTCGTCGGGAACGGCCACCTCGCCGCATGCCTCGCAGTGGACGATCGGGATGGGCGTCCCCCAGTAGCGCTGGCGGGAGATCAGCCAGTCGCGCAGGCGGTAGTTGACCGCCGCGGCACCGCGACCGTCGGCGGCGAGCGCGGCGATCATCGCCTCGATGGCCTCGGCCTTGCCCAGTCCGTCCAGCGGGCCCGAGTTGACGTGCGGCCCGTCGTCGGCCGTCGCGACGCCCGTGACGAGGGGGTCCTCGTCGCTCGCGACGACGACCCGCACCGGCAGGTCGAACGTGCGGGCGAAGTCCAGGTCGCGCTGGTCGTGCGCCGGAACGGCCATGATCGCGCCCGTGCCGTAGTCGGCGAGCACGTAGTCCGACGCCCAGATCGGCAGCCGCTCGCCGTTCACCGGGTTGATGGCGTACCGCTCCAGGAACACGCCCGTCTTGGCGCGCGCGGCATCGAGCCGCTCGACCTCGGGCGTGCGCTTCACCTGCTCGACGTACTCCGCGAACGCCGCCTCGGCCGACGTGCCGGCGGCCAGCTCGGCCGCCAGGTCGGAGTCCGCGGCGACCACGAAGAACGTCGCGCCGTACAGGGTGTCCGGGCGGGTCGTGTAGACCGTGACCGGCTCGTCGCGGCCCTCGATGTCGAAGCGGACCTCGGCTCCCATCGAGCGGCCGATCCAGTTGCGCTGCATCAGCAGCACCTTCTCCGGCCAGGCCCCCTCGAGCTGGGCCATGTCGTCGAGCAGGCGGTCGGCGTACTCGGTGATCCGCAAGTACCACTGGGTCAGCTTCTTCTTCGTGACGAGCGTGTCGCACCGCTCGCACCGGCCGTTGACGACCTGCTCGTTCGCCAGGAC
>JAFIHP010000337.1 GCA_017849335.1 Actinomycetales bacterium
ACCCAGAATCCAATCAGACCATCATCAAGGGCATGGGTGAACTTCACTTGGAAGTCTACCCAGCCGTCGAACCGGGCGCCGTCGCGCCACGCCTGGAGGATGACGCGACCCACGCGTCGATCACCCCGGGAGAGCAGTCCCTCGACGATCCCCGGCCGGCCGTCGTGGTACCGAAGGCCGATCGCCTTGCCGTACTCGCGGTCGGCGCGGATCGCGTCGCGCAGCAGCCGCAGCCGCGCGTCGGTCGACTCATGGTCCAGCTGGGCGGCCCACTGGAACGGCGTGTGGGGCTTGGGGACGAAGCCGCCGATGGAGACGGTGCACCGGATGTCGCGGCTGCCAGTAGCCGCGCGTCCGGCCCGGATGACCTCACGAGCGAGCTCGGCGATCTGCAGCACGTCCTCGTCGGTCTCCGTCGGAAGACCGCACATGAAGTACAGCTTCACCTGGCGCCAGCCGCCGGAGTAGGCGGTCGTCACCGTCCGGATCAGGTCCTCCTCGGTCACCTGCTTGTTGATGACCTTGCGCATGCGCTCGCTGCCGCCTTCCGGCGCGAACGTCAGTCCGCTGCGGCGCCCGTTGCGGGACAGCTCGTTGGCGAGATCGACGTGGAAGGCGTCGACGCGCGGGCGCGGCAACGACAGGGATGTCTTGCTCTGCTCGTAGCGGTCGGCGAGGCTGCGGGCGACGTCGGCGATCTCGGAGTGGTCCGCGCTCGACAACGACAGCAGGCCGACCTCCTCGAACCCGGTCTTGGCCAGGCCGTTGTCGACGATCGCCGCGATGCCGGTGATGCTCCGCTCGCGGACGGGGCGGGTGATCATGCCCGCCTGGCAGAACCGGCAGCCGCGGGTGCAGCCGCGGAAGATCTCGACGCTCATCCGCTCGTGGACCGTCTCGGCGAGCGGCACCAGGGGGTTCTTGGGGTAGGCCCAGTCGTCGAGGTCCATGAGCGTGTGCTTGCGCACGCGCCACGGCACATCCGGCCGGTTGGGGGCGACACGCTGGATGCGGCCGTCGACGAGGTACGACACGTCGTAGAAGCGGGGCACGTACACCGAGCCGGTCAGCGCCAGCCGCCGCAGCAGCTCCTCGCGGCCGCCGGGACGCCCGTCGCCCTTCCAGTCCCGGACGATGTCGGTGACCAGGAGCACGGCCTCCTCACCGTCGCCCAGCACCGCGGCGTCGACGAAGTCCGCGATCGGCTCAGGATTGAAGGCCGCATGGCCGCCGGCGATGACGATCGGGTGCGTGTCGTCGCGCTCGACGGCCAGCACCGGGATGCCCGCCAGGTCGAGCGCGGTGAGCATGTTGGTGTAGCCCAGCTCGGTGCTGAACGACAGTCCGAAGAGGTCGAAGTCGCCGACCGCCCGATGCGCGTCGACCGTGAACTGCGGGACCCCGCGCTCGCGCATGAGCGCCTCGAGGTCGGGCCACACGGCATAGGTCCGCTCGGCCAGCGCGTCGTCGCGCTCGTTGATCACCTCGTACAGGATCTGCACGCCCTGGTTGGGCGCGCCGACCTCGTAGGCGTCGGGGTACATCAGCGCCCAGCGAACCTGCGGCCGTGCGGCGTCCTCGACCCACTCCTTCGTGACCGCGTTCACCTCGCCGCCGACGTACTGGATTGGCTTGCTGACCAGCGGCAGGAGCTGCGCCAGGGCGTCGAACACGCTGGAACCGGGAACGGCACGATCTGTCACCCCGAGAGGATACCCGCGTGGATGTCTACCGCCTCTCCCCCGACGACGCCGCCGAGGTGGCCGCACTCTTCGCGCGCAGCCGAGCGGCGGGGCTCCCCTGGCTGCCGGTCCTGCACGCGCCCGAGGAGGACGTGGCCTACTTCGCCGGGCAGCTGCGCGACCACGTCGGCCTGGGCGTCGCGGCCGACGGCGTCGGGCCGGGGCTCCGTGGGTTCGCAGTCGTCCGTCCCGGGTGGCTGGACCACCTCTACGTCGACGCGGACTGTCGCGGCGGGGGTATCGGCTCGGCGCTGCTGGACTCCGCGAGGACGGCGTCGCCCGGGGAGCTTCACCTGTGGGTGTTCGCGCGGAACACCCGGGCGCTGGCGTTCTACGCACGGCACGGCGCCGTCGAGGTGGAGCGGACGGACGGTCGCGACAACGAGGAGCACGAGCCGGACGTCCGGCTGGTGCTGCCTGCCCGCTAGCGAGCGGGCGTCAGGAGCCGGCGCGCACCGCGTGCAGTCGCACGTTCTGGAGCAGGCCCACGCCGATCCACGTCGCCATCATGGAGGTCCCGCCGGCCGAGACCATGGGTAACGGAATGCCGGTGATCGGCATGATCCCCAGCGACATCCCGATGTTCTCGAACAGCTGGAACGCCAGCCACGCGACGACACCGGTGGCCACCAGCCGCCCGTACAGGTCGTCGGCCCGGTAGGCGATCGTGACGGCACGCCACAGGACGATCGCCAGCAGCAGGATGAGGACGGCCACTCCGATGAAGCCGAGTTCCTCGCCGACGACGGTAAAGATGAAGTCGCTCTCGTTGACCGGGACGAACTTCCCCTGCGTCTGGGGTCCGTTGAAGAGGCCGTAGCCGAACCAGCCCCCACCGCCGATCGCGATGCGCGCCTGGTTGGCGTTGTAGGCCGCGCTGGAGACGTCGGCGCTCGGGTTGATGAAGGAGGTCAGGCGCTGGACCTGGTACTCCTTCAGCAGGCCGAGCTGGATCGCGAGCAGCACCGACACGACCGCACCGCCGATGAGCCCGACGACCCACCGCGTACGCGCGCCCGAGACCGCGATGATCGACAGCGAGACCGAGGCGAGGATCAGGACCGTGCCGGTGTCGTTCTGCGCCAGGATGATCAGGATGGGCAGCCCGGCCGCGGCGAGGGACAGCAGGACGTCGCGGTCGCGCGGCTCGATCTCGACGTCTCGCTTCTCCGACAGGAGCACGGCCATCATCAAGATGACCGCGATCTTCATGAACTCCGACGGCTGGAGGGTGAACCCGCCCGGCAGGTCCACCCACGCCCGCGCACCCGCGATGCGGGTGCCCAGGCCGGGCACGAACGGGAGCAGGAGCAGGAAGACGGAGACGCCGTAGATGATCGGCGTGTAGGCACGAAGCCATCGGTAGTCGACGCGGGACGCCAAGAACCCGAGGACGACCCCGAGCGCGACGTTGATGAGGTGGCGCTTCAGATACGAGGTGGAGTCCGTCGGCGAGGCCATGTCGGCCTTGCTGGCCGACCAGACGAGCATCGAGCCGAACACCGTGACGGCGAAGGCGGCGATCAGGAGGATCCAGTCGAGGTCGCGCCAATAGCCGCGACGGCTGGAGGACCGGACGTCCGTGTCCGGCACGAAGATCGTCATCGACCCGCCGCCGCGATCGACGCCGGCGCACTACCGGACGGGCTGGACGACGGGCTCGAGGACGGGCTCGGGGTGCCGCTGGATGCCGGGGGCGACGCCCCGTCCGAGGGCGAGCTCGCCGGTGGCACCGCGGGCAGGTCCGGTCCGGTGTGCGACGTCGCGTCCTTGGTCACCACCGGCTTCCCGTCGGCCCGCACCGTCGGCAGCGTCGACTGCGGGGCGCCGCCGACGAGGACGCTGCGCGACGGGTCGACGGTCGCGCCACGCACGCCGAAGAGCGCCTCGTAGATCTTCCGGACGCTGGGACCGGAGGTCTTCGACCCGGTGCCGCCCTGCGTGACCATCATGACGACGGCGTACTTGGGCTTGTTGGCCGGCGCGTAGGACGCGAACCACGAGGTCGAGGCCTTGTTGCCGGTGACCTGAGCGGATCCGGTCTTCGACGCGACGGGGATCTGGTCGAGCGGGAAGCCCAGGAACGGCGTCTCGCCCGACCCTCGCACCGTCACTCCCGGCAGGGCCTGCTTGAGGAACTTGATCGCCGACTTCGGCACGTCGACCCGTCCCTTCAGGATCGGCGGGAACTCCTTCACGACCTTGCCATCCGCGCTGACCAGACCCTTGGCCACCTGCGGCTGGTACATCTTGCCGCCGTTGGCGATCGCCGCGTAGACCATCGCCATCTGCAGCGGGGTCACGGTCGTGTCGCCCTGCCCGATGGACTGGTTCAGCGCGTCGCCCGCGCGCCACTGGTAGCCGTCGGTGCAGTTCTCCTTGTCGAGCGCGGTGAAGTAGTCCGCCTGCTGCGGGTCGGTCTTGCGGAGCGTCGGGTACCCCTCCTCGGCGTTGCGGCACCAGGTGTCCTTCATCTGCTCCCAGTTGGCCTGCTTGAACGTGCGGCTGGACACCCGCCCGGCCGACTCGCCCGGGAGGTCGATCCCCGTCTTCTGCCCGAGGCCGAAGGCGCGCGCCGCGGTGGCGATGGGATCGGCGGAGTCGAC
>JAFIHP010000338.1 GCA_017849335.1 Actinomycetales bacterium
CCGAGACCGTGGAGGAGCGGCTCGCCGAGCTCGGTCGTGGCAGCGCGGCGTTGGCCTTGCGGGTGTTCGTGATCGCGGCCGTCGTCGCGCTGGCGATCGCGGCGGGCACGGTGCTCGCCGGCACCTACATCAGCGCGCGTCGCCGGGCCTACGAGCTCGCGGCGCTGCGCTCCCTCGGGGCGAGCTCGCGCGTCCTCGTCCGATCGGGTCGGTACGAGCAGCTCGCCCTCGCGGTCACCGGCACGGTGCTCGGCGCGGTCGCCGGACTGGTCGGCGCTGCGGTGACGCTGCCGAACCTGCTGACGGCGGCGTCCGCCGACTACCCGGCACCGTGGTTCGGGCCGGCCTGGGTGCCGGTCCTCGTGACCGTGGCCGGGGTGCTGGTGCTGCTCGCGGCCGTCGCGGAGATCGGCGCGCGCCGGACGGCGGGCCTGGCGAAGCCGGAGCTGCTGCGGGCGGTGCAGGAGTGATGAGCGACATGGCGGGCAACGGCCTCACGATCCGGTGCGAGGAGCTGGTCCACATCTACCGGACCGGCGACGTTGACGTCGTCGCCGTGCGCGGGGTCGACCTCGACGTCGATGCGGGCGAGCGGCTGGCACTGCTCGGCCCGTCGGGCTCGGGCAAGTCGACGCTGCTCGGGATGCTCGGCGGCCTGATCCCGCTCTCGGCCGGACGGGCCTGGATCGGCGACGACGAGATCGGCCGGCTCACCGAGCGCCAGCTCCTGCGCATGCGGGCCGACCGGGTGGGGTTCGTGCTCCAGGGTGCCGCGCGGAACCTGTTCCCGTACGGGACGGCGACGGACAACGTGCGCTTCGCGCAGCGTTCGGCGTCGCGTGCGCGACGCGGCGACCTCCTCGCCCCCGCGGAGGTCCTCGACGCGCTGGGCCTGGCCGACATCGCCGAGCAGCCGATGGCGTCGCTCTCCGGTGGTGAGCAGCAGCGGGTCGCGCTCGCCGTGGCCGTCGCCAACGGGCCGGGCCTGCTGCTCGCGGATGAGCCGACGTCGCAGCTGGACGAGCCCGCCCGTGATGCGGTGCTCGACCTGCTCGATGCGGTCAACGAGCGGTTCGGGACCACGATCGTGGTTGTCACGCACGACGAAGAGGTAGGGCGTCGGCTCGGCCGCACGGTGTCGATGCGGTTCGGGCAGGTGGGCCACGAGGGTCGGCACGACGGTCAGTTCACGGTCGTCGGCAAGGACGGCAGCGTGCACCTCCCCGACGACGTCCTCGCCGCGTGGCCGCCCGGGACGCAGGTCGTCGTGGAACGTGACGGCGACCAGGTTCGGCTGCGCAGGAGGGACTCGTGACGAAGCGATCCGGTGCGGGGCTGCTCGTCCGCGGCGAGGGCCTCGTTGTCTCCCGCGCGGGCCGCGTCATCCTCGATCACGTCGACGTGGTGGCCGCGCCCGGTGTGGTGACCGTCGTGACGGGAGCATCGGGGGCGGGGAAGTCGACGCTGCTGTGGGTGCTGGCCGGGCTGATCGAGCCAGACGCCGGCACGATCACGCCCACGGATCGGTTCGACCGTGCGGCCGTCGTCGTGCAGACCTACGGACTGCTGCCGGTGCTGACGGCGAAGGAGAACGTCGAACTGCCGCTGCTCATGCGCGGGGTTCCGGGCGACGAGGCGCGGCGGCGCACCGATGCGGCACTCGAACGGGCGGGACTGCCGGACCTCAACGACCGCCTTGCGGAGGAGCTTTCCGGTGGACAGCGACAGCGCGTCGCCGTCGCCCGCGCGCTCGCAATGCAGGCCGACCTGCTCGTGGCGGACGAGCCGACTGCGGAGCTCGACGCCGAGACAGCATCGCTGGTCGTCACCGCGCTGCGCGAGGAGGCTGCTGCGGGCGCGACGGTCGTGCTGTCGACGAACGACCCGGACCTCGCCGCGACGTTCGACCACGTCTACCACCTGCACAGTGGAGCGATTGATCGCGACCTGTAGCCCATGTGAAGGAACCCGTGCGGTGCGAACTGCCGCGACGGGGCGTCGTTCGCGAGGTACCTTCACGAGTTGAGGTTCGCATCGCAAGGGGGACGCACGTGACCGAACAGCCTTGGCATTCAGCCCGACTCATACCGACGTCCGGAATCAACGGCGCGGAGGAACAGGAGCGCCGCGCAACGTCCGCCCTCCTGGCCGTGATGAGCGCGGTGAAGGAGTACGGCCGCGTGCTGACGCATCGGTACGGCGCCCCGGCCGGCTACCTCGAGACCTACATCGAAGTGCCGTTCATGTTGGGCGAGAAGCGCGTATACCCCGACGGCCTCATCCGCGTGTCCCGGGGGTCGAAGACCTGGACCGCATTGGTGGAGGTCAAGACCGGTAACAACGCGCTGGTCGGTGAGCAACTAGAAAACTATCTCGATGTCGCTCGGGAGCAAGGGTTCGATGCGCTCATCACGATCTCCAACGAGATCCCGGCGATCGCGGGGACGCACCCCACGAAGGTCGACAAGCGCAAGCTGAAGAGGGTCGCGCTGCACCACCTGTCCTGGACTCACGTGCTGTCGGAGGCGGTGCTCCAGAAAGAGGTCCGCGGAGTCGCCGATCCCGATCAAGCATGGATTCTTGGCGAGCTCATTCGCTACCTCGAACACCCGCGCTCGGGTGCTCTCGAGTTCGAGGACATGGGGGAGGCCTGGGTCGCAACGCGCGAGGCCGTCGCGGCAGGGACGCTGCGTGCTTCGGATAGGGGAGTCGCCGAAGTCGCAGCCCGGTTCGATGCGTTGTTGGCTTTCACGTCGCTACGCCTTGGCCGACGGCTCGGAACCGAGGTCACGCCGATCCTCAGCCGCAAGGAGATCGCAGAACCCGGAACACGGGGAGCTGCCTTGGTGGCGTCGCTCGTGTCGCACGGTCAGATGTCCGGCGCGATACGCATCCCTGACACGATCGGTCCACTCGTGATCACAGCCGATCTGCGCGCTGGTCGGCTGACCTGCCATGCGGACATCGACGCGCCGCGGGAGGGCCGGCCGACGACCAGGGTGAACTGGCTCGTGCGTCAGTTGAAGGAGGCCCCCGACTCGGTCAGGGTAGAGGCGTTCGTGGCGCACGGGCGGGGTAGCTCCGCAGCCGAACTTCTTCGAGACGTTCGCACCAACCCGGCGCTCCTCGTGACCGAACCGACAAAGGAACTCCGTTCATTCCGGGTCGCTACCGTGCTCCCACTCGGGACCAAGCGTGGCCGGGGCCGTGGCGCGTTCATCGACTCGCTTCTAGACGCCGTCGACCGCTTCTATGAGGATGTCGTGCAGAACCTCCGGGCGTGGACGGCAACTCCGCCGAAGCTGCGTGCGGACGGTGACCGCGTCCTCGCGGACGAGCAAGAAGTGGCAACACCGCTCGTGTCCACGGCACTGTCGAGCCAAGACGGAGTCGCGGAGGAGGGCGAATCGGAATCGTCCGTCCCGCCCGACGCGCATGGGACGGACGATCAGCCATCGGATGAACATCGAGGCGGTGGAGCGATCGTCATCCGCACGACTGGCGAGCTCGAGCCGAAGAATCAGACTCATCCATGGGACTTGGTGCCCGACGGCGCCCATTCGGATGGATTCCAAAAGGCAGACGGCGAGGCCTCAACCGGCTGAAGCCTCGGCCGAAGGACGGACTGGACGGCGCGGTTGCCTGCGACGCGAGATGACATGTAAGGACGACTGAGCTGAGCCAGTGAAACGGAGGTGGGTGAACGTGGTGGCCAGGGGCGGGGTCGAACCGCCGACCTTCCGATTTTCAGTCGGACGCTCGTACCAACTGAGCTACCTGGCCGTGATGCGGGAGGAACATTAGCAGGGGAGCCGATCCGGACCGCCAAGCGGTTCGACCTCCTGGCCCATGCCGAGCGAGTTGCGTCCGGCAGAGTGGTGTACGGATCCCGGTGAGCGTGTCGCGCTGAGGTAGGCGACGGCCATCGGGTGATGCTTCGAGCGA
>JAFIHP010000339.1 GCA_017849335.1 Actinomycetales bacterium
GGCGGCTGTCATGAGGCGTTCGGAGCCGTCGCGAATCCGGATTGGTCCCCGGTCGTCCGCGGTCAGCGCACGATCACGACGACCTCGTGCCAGCCCTGGGCGCCGCTGGGGAACGGAGCCAGCCGGTCCGCCGGCTGGGTCTGCCCGCTCGCGTCGGTCGCCCGCACGCGGATGGTGTGGCGACCGGGATCGGCGTACCACGGCAGCCACCACTGCCGCCACGTGTCGACGCTGGGCACGGCGCCGAGCCGGGCCGCCGTCCACGGCTGGTCGTCGATCTGGACCTCGACCCGGTCGATGCCGCGATGCTGCGCCCACGCGGTCCCCGCGATCGCGGTCATCCCCGCCTCGACGGTCGACAGCGGCCGCGGGACCTCGATGCGCGCCATCGTCCGCACGGGCGCGTCGGTCGCCCAGCCGCGCTCGGTCCAGTACGCCGTCCGGTCGGCGTAGGTCGTCGCCTCCAGCGACACCAGCCACTTCGTCGCCGACACGAACCCGTACAGCCCGGGGATGACCATCCGCGCCGGGAAGCCGTGCTCGGCCGGGAGGGGCTCGCCGTTCATCGCGACCGCCACGATCGCGTCGCGGCCGTCGAGCGCTCCCAGCGGCGTGCTCGCCGTGAAGCCGTCGACCGATGTCGAGAACAGCTGGTCGGCCCCTCGGTCGACGCGCGCCCGCTCCAGCAGGTCGGTGAGGCGCACTCCCAACCAGACGGCGTTGCCGACGTACGGGCCGCCCACCTCGTTGGAGACGCAGGTGAGGGTGAGGTCGCGTTCGATCATGGGCATCGCGAGCAGCTCGTCGTAGTCGATGCGGTAGGGCTCGGCCACCATCCCGCCGATGTCCAGTCGCCACGTCGACACGTCCACCGAGGGCACGACGAGCGCGGTGTCGACGCGGTAGAAGTCGGCGTTCGGCACGCGGAAGGGGGTGACGCCGTCGACGCGCACGTCGACGGCGGCCGACAGAGGTGCTGCGGGCTCGGCCGGCGCGGGCAGCCGGATCGCGGCGCGCGTCGTCTCGAGGTCCCGCAGCCGGCTGCCGAGGACGTTCGCGACAGAGCCGACGACGACGGCTCCGGCCGTGACGGCGAGCGAGCCGACGAGCAGGGACCGGCGGCTGGGTCCCGTGGGCGACGTGGCGGCGACGGCGTCCGCCGCACGTCGCGGACGATGCAGGAGGAGAAGCAGCACCGCCGGGGCGACCACGGCACCAGCGAGCGAGGGCAGCGTCTGGGCGGGACCGGTGGCCGGCCGGGTCGCCGCGGCGGCGACGCCGACGAGCCCGATCCCGGCCAGGACGGCCGCACCCAGGGACGGGCGACGCCGCGCGAGGATCCCGGCGATGCCGGCGGCCACGACGAGGACCAGCCCGATCCCGGTGAGCAGGACGGTCTTGTCCGCGGTGCCGAAGCGCTCGATCGCGAACTCCTTCAGCCAGGTCGGGGTCGCGTCGATGAACGCCCCGCCGACCGCGACGACCGGCGACGATGCGGGAGCGACGGCGACGGCGACCAGCTGGGCGACCGCGACACCGGCCGACATGGACGCGACGCCGCTGAGGGCGGCCAGGGCGATGCCCCGGGGGCGATGGCTCGTCATGGTGCGTGTTCGCAGCCGCGCGGCTCGCGGATTGCCTGCGCCGGTCCTGCGTTAGCGTGGGGAGATGTTCGCCACCGCCACCGGACTGGTCATGCTCGTCCTCTGGGTGCTGACGCTGGGCCTGAAGGTGTTCGCGTTCGTCGACTGCGTGCGGCGACCGGCGGCGGCATTCCCGGCCGTCGGTCGGCAGACCAAGCCGCTCTGGCTCATCCTGACGGCACTCGCCGCGCTGAGCGGCCTGCTGCCGAGCCTGACGCTGAACATCATCGGCATGGCCGCGACCGTCGTCGCGCTGGTGTACCTGTTCGGGGTCCGTCCGCCGATCGTCGCGATCACCGGACGACGCTGGTAGACGCGCCGTCGTCATGCGCATCGAGGCGGTCCGTGGCGACCTGACGGCCAGCCGGACAGACGCCGTCGTCAATGCGGCGAACTCCTCGCTCCTGGGTGGCGGAGGGGTCGACGGAGCGCTTCACCGCGCGGCCGGGCCCCAGCTGCTGAGCGCCTGCCGGCTGGTGCGGGCGACCACCCACCCGCGGGGCCTGCCCACCGGTGACGCGGTGGCGACGTCGGGGGGACGGCTGGCCGCGCGGTTCGTGATCCACACCGTCGGACCCGTGCACGCCGACCACCCCGGCGGCGGTCCGGACCTGCTCGCGTCCTGCCACCGCCGCAGCCTGGAGGTCGCCGCGGTGCTCGGGATCGGTTCGGTCGCGTTCCCGGCGATCTCGTGCGGCGCCTACGGCTGGCAGACGGTCGACGCCGCGCCGGTCGCGGTGGACGCCGTGCGCGACTTCGCGCGCTCGCACCCCGAGAGCGGCGTCGACCTCGTGCGCTTCGTGCTCGTCACGGACGAGGCGTACGCGGACTTCGCCCGCGCTGTCGGCTGAGCGTCGCCTACTTCTTGCCCTGCGCCGCGACAGCGGCGGCCGCCTCGGCGGCGGCCTGCGGGTCCAGGTACTCCCCGCCCGGGACCGTCGGGCGAAGGTCTGCGTCGAGCCGGTAGACGAGGGGGATGCCGGTCGGGATGTTCAGACCCGCGATGTCGGCGTCGGAGATGCCGTCGAGGTGCTTCACGAGGGCGCGCAGCGAGTTGCCGTGGGCGGCCACGAGCACGGTCCGGCCGGACCGCAGGCTGTCGGCGACGATGACGTCCTCCCAGTACGGGATGAGCCGCTCGACGACGTCAGCGAGGCACTCGGTCGCGGGCCGGGCCTCGGGCGGCAGTGCGGCGTACCGCGCGTCGTGCGTCTGCGCCCACGGATCCTCCGGGTCGATCGGGGGCGGCGGGACGTCGTACGACCGGCGCCAGAGCATGAACTGCTCCTCGCCGTAGGCCTCGAGGGTCTCCTTCTTGTTCTTGCCCTGCAACGCGCCGTAGTGCCGCTCGTTGAGCCGCCAGCTGCGGACGACCGGGATCCACAGCCGCCCGCACGCCTCGAGCGCGAGCTGCGAGGTCTTGATCGCGCGCGTGAGCAGCGAGGTGTGCACGACGTCGGGCAGCAGGCCCGCCTCGGCGAGCAGCCGGCCGCCGTTCGCCGCCTCCGCCATCCCCTTCTCGCTGAGGTCGACGTCGACCCACCCGGTGAACAGGTTCTTGGCGTTCCACTCGCTCTCGCCGTGGCGGAGCAGGATCAAGGTGTAGGGCGCGTCGGTCATGGCGCCCATCCTGCCGCAGCCGGGCCGATCACTCCTGCGCAGGAGCGGCGTCCTCGTCGCCGTCGCCCGACTCGGGGGCCAGGTGCGCGAAGGCGGCCAGGTTGGCGGTCGACTCCCCGCGGGAGATCCGCCAGGCCCACTCGCGACGGATCGAGGAGGCGAAGCCGAGCTCGAGGATCGTGTTGAACGACCCGTCGGCGTACTCCAGGACCGAGCCGAGCACGCGGTCGACCTCCTGCGTGCTCACCGCGGCCAGCGGCAGGCGGCCGACGAGGTAGATGTCGCCGAGGGCGTCGATCGCGAACGACACCGCGTACAGCCGGCGGTTGCGCTCGAGCAGCCAGCGGTAGACCGCCTCGTGGTTCTCGTCCGGCCGCCGTGCCACGAAGGCGTTGATGCTCAGGGCGTGCTCGCCGACGGACAGCGCGACCGTCGTGCGCAGCCGGGCCTGACCGGGCAGCACCGCGACGAAGGTGCCGTCGTCCGGCTCCTCCCACTCGACGTCCGCGGCGGCCAGCGCCTCCCGGATGACCGCCGCGGCCTGCGCCGAGGCCGTCATCGGCGCCCGGCCGCGGCCAGCCGGTCCGATTCGGGGGCGGCGAGGGCCGACTCGTACGACGCGAGCAGGCCCGCGGTGGTGGTCGACCAGCCGAACGCGGACGCGTGCCGCAGGGCCCCGGCTGACAGGCGGGTCGCCAGCTGCGGATCGCGTATGACGCGCTCGATGGCGTCGGCGAAGGTCCTCGGGTCATGGCCGCGGACCAGGAGCCCGCTGACCTGGTCGGCGACCGCCGTGCGCAGGCCGCCGACGTCCGCGGCCACGACCGGGCAGCCGCAGGCCTGGGCCTCGACGGCGACCAGGCCGAAGGACTCCGAGTGCGACGGCACGACCGTCACGTCGGCTGCGCGGTACCAGTCGGCCAGCGTCGGGCGGTCCGCCGGCGGCTCGAACCGGACGAGGTCGGCGATGCCCAGGTGCGCCGCGAGGTCGGCCAGCGTCTCCGGCTGATCCAGTCCGGAGCCGGACGGCCCGCCGCACACGACCACCACCAGGCGGCTGCGCAGGCTCGGATCCCGCGCGACGAGCTCAGCCGCAGCGCGCAGCAGGACGTCCGGCGCCTTCAACGGCTGGATGCGGCCCACGAACAGCAGCATCACGGCATCCGGATCGATGCCGAGGCGGGCTCGCGCTGCGGGCCTGCTCCCCGGCGCGAACACGTCGAGGTCGACGCCCGGGTGCACGACGTCGACCCGATCGGGATCGGCGTCGTACAGGTCGACGAGCTCGGCCGCCTCGTCCGCGGTGTTGGCCACGAGGCGGTCGGCCGCCGCGACGACCTGCTCCTCGCCGATGAGCCGCATCGCCGGCTCGGGCGAGTCGCCGGCGGCCAGGTCGCGGTTCTTGACCTTGGCCAGGGTGTGCATCGAGTGCACCAGGGGGACGTTCCAGCGCTCGGCCGCCAGCCAGCCGACCTGCCCGGAGAGCCAGTAGTGCGAGTGCACGAGGTCGAACCAGCCCTCGGGCCGGGTGGCCTCGGCGCGCAGGACGCCGGCGGTGACCGCGCACAGCTGGCCGGGCAGGTCCTCCTTGCGCAGGCCCTCGAACGGGCCGGCCGTGACGTTGCGCACTGTGACGCCGGGCGCCAGCGGCACCGTCGGCGGGAGGTCGGACGACGTCGCGCGGGTGAAGACCTCGACCTCGACCCCCGACTCCGCCAGGCGCCGGGCCGTCTCGACGACGTAGACGTTCATGCCGCCGGCGTCCCCGGTGCCCGGCACGTCCACGGGGGAGGTGTGGATCGACAGGACCGCTATGCGACGGGGCCGCCGCGGCGGCCGCAGGGCGCGCACGCCCGACGTCATCGCCACGCTGACCCCTCTCGCCGGACCCGTTCGGCACCAACGACGAAGGCAGTCTGGCGCATTCCCGTGTCGCGTCCGCTAGCGCGGGTCGTCCAGCGAGACGCCGACGTAGGGGACACCCGTCACGATCGTCACGACGCGTCGGGTGACGGAGACCGCGTGGTCGGCGTAGCGCTCGTAGTACCGCGACAGGAGGGTGACGTCGATCGCCGCCTCGACACCGTGCGGCCACGTGGGCGACATGACGATGGTGAACAGCTCGCGATGCAGCGCGTCGACCTGCGCGTCGTGGCGGGCGATGTCGGCGGTGAGGGCGACGTCCTGGAGGGCGATGACGGAGCCGGTCTTCGAAACGATCGCCTCGGCCAGGCCGCCCATCTCCGCGAAGGTGCCCCGCAGCTCCTGGGGGACGGACGGGCGCGGGTAGCGCAGGCGGGCCTGCTTGGCGACGTGGTCGGCCAGGTCGCCCATCCGCTCCAGCGACGTCGCGATGCGCAGGCCCCCGATGAGCACGCGCAGGTCGTCCTCGGCGGGTGTGGACGCGGCGATGAGGTGGAAGCACCGCTCCTCGATGTCGCTGGCGAGGGTGTCGATCTGGGCGTCCGCGGCGATGACGGTCTCGGCGAGGGTGAGGTCCGCGTCCAGCAGCGCCTGGGTCGCGCGGTTCATGGCGGAGCCCACGAGGCGGGTGATCTGGACGAGCTCGCCGTTGATCGTGGCGAGCTCAGCCTCGAAGGCCGGGTGCATGCGAAGCCCTCCAGGACGGACGACGGGTCCACCCAGCCTACGGGTCGGGGTCTGAGCGGCCGCTGGCCGTGGTGAACGGCAGGCGACGGGAAGGTGAACAACCCGCGCCGACGGCGGAACGCTCGGTGAATCATGGCGGCGCCGAGCCCGCGGCGTCGGACGGCCCTCTCCGGCGCTCCTATCCTTGAACGGTGTCACGACGCCTGCCGACGCCGCCGCTGGCCGGGTCGCCCCCCCGCCGCGGGGTCGGCTCGCTTCCCGCGGTGCCGGACGAGGTCGTCCGCGTGCTGGGCGTCCTGCCGGCCGCCTCGATCGTCGTCGCCCCCGACGGCTCGGTGCTCCGCTCGAACGCGCGGGCCGGTGCGCTCGGCCTGGTCAGCCGTGAGGCCCTGACGATCCCGGACATCGCCCACCTGGTGCAGCGCGTCTCCGCGGACGGGCACGCCCGCGAGCAGGAGATGCGGGTACGTCGGCCACCGCTCGGACGCGAGCTGCTCGCGCTGCGGGTGCGCGCGGCCGCGCTCGGCACCGGGGCGATCCTCGTCCTCATCGACGACCTCGCGGAGGAACGACGCGTCGACGTCGTGCGCCGTGACTTCGTCGCCAACGTCAGCCACGAGCTGAAGACGCCGGTCGGGGCGCTGTCGCTGTTGGCCGAGGCAGTTCTCGCGGCCGCCGACGATCCCGAGCAGGTGCGGCACTTCGCCGAGCGCATGCAGATGGAGGCGTCGCGGCTGTCGCACCTGGTGCAGGACGTCATCGACCTGTCCCGCCTGCAAGGCGACGACCCCCTGACCCATGCGGAGATCGTCGACGTCGACGAGATCGTGCGGCGCGCCGTCGACGAGGTGCGCATGCTCGCGGGGCGCCAGGACATCGAGCTCGAGGTGGGCGAGCCCTGCGGCGCGGTCGTCTACGGCGACGGGCACCAGCTGCTCGCCGCGCTGCGCAACCTGATCGTCAACGCCGTGGCGTACTCGCCGGCGCACACCCGCGTCGCGGTCGGCACCCGCAGCGACGGCGGGATCGTGGAGATCGCGGTCAAGGACCAGGGCATCGGCATCGCGGCCAACGACCTGGACCGCGTGTTCGAGCGCTTCTACCGGGTGGACCCCGCCCGCTCGCGCGTCACCGGCGGGACGGGCCTGGGCCTGGCGATCGTCAAGCACGTCAGCCAGAACCACGGCGGGGAGTGCACGGTGTGGTCGGAGGTCGGCGTCGGGTCGACCTTCACCATCCGGCTGCCTGCCTACGTGCCCACGCCGGCGTTCGCCTTGGAGCTGGACGCCGACGGGCCGATCGACGACTTCCAGAGAGAGGCAGTGCTGTGACGCGCATCATGGTCGTCGAGGACGAGGAGTCGTTCTCCGAGGCCCTGTCCTTCATGCTGCGCCGCGAGGGCGACGAGGTCGAGGTCGCCACGGACGGCAACGCCGCGGTCGACCGTTTCGAGCGGGCTGGCGCGGACCTGATCCTGCTCGACCTCATGCTCCCGGGCCTGTCCGGCCTGGAGGTGTGCCGCATCGTCCGGCAGAAGTCGCAGGTGCCGATCATCATGCTCACGGCGAAGGACGGCGAGATCGACAAGGTCGTGGGCCTGGAGATCGGCGCCGACGACTACGTCACGAAGCCGTTCTCGTCACGCGAGCTCCTCGCACGCGTCCGCTCGGTCCTGCGGCGCCACGGCGAGGCCGAAGAGCTCATCGCGACCACGGTGGAGGCCGGCCCGGTCCGCATGGACGTCGATCGCCACGTCGTGACGGTCCGCGGCACCGTCATCACGATGCCGCTGAAGGAGTTCGACCTGCTCGAGTTGCTGATGCGCAACGCCGGCCGCGTCCTGACCCGCTCGCAGCTGATCGACCGGGTGTGGGGCGCGGACTACGTCGGCGACACCAAGACCCTCGACGTCCACGTGAAGCGGCTGCGCGCCAAGATCGAGGAGGACCCGGCGAACCCGGTCCACCTGGTCACCGTCCGCGGCCTGGGCTACAAGTACGAGCCCTGATCCTCGCCTCCCACCCCGACGACCTCCGCCCCCTCCCACCCCGCCGACCTTGAGGTTGGCGACGCGAATCGGGGTGAATTGCGTCGCCAAGCTCAAGGTCGACGGGGCGGAGGGTCGACGGGCAGGTTGGTTACAGGCCGGGGCTCTGCATCATGATGCCGCCGTCGGCGAAGATCGTCGTCGCGGTCAGGTAGGCCGCGGCGTCGCTGGCCGCGAACACCACGACGCTGGCGATCTCCTCCGGCACGGCCATCCGGCCCAGCGGGATGTA
>JAFIHP010000340.1 GCA_017849335.1 Actinomycetales bacterium
GCGCCCCCTCGCCGGCTGCCTCACGCGGCGCGGACTGCTGCCGACGCATCGCCCGACCGGGACGCGGACACGGATGCTGATGGCCGCCACGCACCAGGCCACGGGCAACCTCGAGACCCCCGAGGACGCCGATGTCGTCGCCCGGCTGTGGCGGGCGTCGGGCCGGCTGAGCCTGCGGGTGGACGAGCGTCCGCCGTTCGCCTAGGCGGTTCGCTTGCGGCGCGGTCAGCCGAAGTGCTCGACCGTCGGCGGACCGTCGAAGTGCGGGCCGATCAGCTCGCGCCAGCGCACGAACAGGTCCGATCCGCGGAAGCCCTCGAGGTGGTCCTCGATGCGGTCCCACTCGATCGTGAACAAGAAGACGTTCGGTCGCTCGACGCACCAGCCGTGCGCGGCGAAGCCCCGGCATCCGTCGGCGAGCGGGAGGACCTCGTCCGCCGCCTGCCGGAGCGCGTCCTCGAACGCCTCCTCGTGTCCGGGCAGCACCGAGACGTGGGCGATCTCCAGGACCATCAGAACGCCCAGTCCTCGGACAGCACCGACTCCTGCATCGCCATGCGCAGCGGATCCATGCGCAGGACGGCCGGTGGGGCGCCGAGGTGGTCCGACATCGCCCCGGTCATGCGGGCGAAGCCGGCGGAGGAGCGGTGTGCGTCCTCGGCGTCCTCGTCCTTGAACACCTCGAACAGCCACACGAGGCTGCCGTCGTCGGGGTCCAGGGACACCATGAAGACCTCGGTCCCCGGCTCCTCGACGAGTCCGTCGGCGTAGGTGTTGAGGATGTCGAGCATGACCGGGCGCTGACCGTCCTTGCACGTCAGCCGGACGAGGAGGGACCGCCGACCGGGCAGCAGCACCTGCACGGGTTCGTCGGCCATGGCTAGGCGACGTTCTCGACGTACCACTCGTACGTGCTCGCCACCCCGTCGCGCAGCTTGATCGTCGGCGACCAGCCGAGGTCGTTGATGCGCGTCGTGTCGAGCATCTTGCGGGGCATGCCGTCGGGCTTGGAGGTGTCCCACTCGATGGTGCCCTCGAAGCCGACCACCGACGCGACGGGCTCGGCGAGCTCCTTGATGGGCAGGTCGTCGCCGAGGCCGACGTTGATCGTCTCGGCGGAGTCGTACTTCTGCAGCAGTGTCAGCGCCGCCTGCGCGAGGTCGTCGACGTGCAGGAACTCCCGTCGCGGCGCCCCCGTCCCCCAGACCGTCACGCTGGGCGCACCGGCGACCTTGGCCTCGTGGAAGCGCCGGATGAACGCCGGCAGCACGTGCGAGGTCTGCAGGTCGAAGTTGTCGCGCGGGCCGTACAGGTTCGTCGGCATCGCCGAGATCCAGTGCCGCCCGTACTGGGTGCGGAACGCCTCGATGTAGAAGATCCCGGAGATCTTGGCCAGGGCGTAAGCCTGGTTCGTGGGCTCCAGGGGGCCGGTCATCAGCGACGACTCTCGGATGGGCTGCGTCGCGTGCCGCGGGTAGATGCACGACGACCCGAGGAACAGCAGCCGGTCGACGTCGGCCGCGTGCGCGGCGTCCATGACGTTGGTCTGGATCAGGAGGTTGTCGCGCATGAACTCCACGGGATACGTGGAGTTCGCCATGATGCCGCCCACGCGCGCAGCCGCGTCGATGACGATGTCCGGTGCCGCATCGCGGACCGCGTCCATCGCCGCGTCGCGGTCGGTGAGATCGAGCTCGCTCGACCGCCAGCCGACGATCCGGCCGACGCCCGCGGCCTCCAGGGCCCGCACGATCGCCGAGCCGACCAGTCCGTTGTGCCCCGCCACGTAGACGGAGACGTCGCCCCAGGCGAACTCGCGCATGGTCGGCATTGTGGCACAGGGACCTGCTCGCGCCGGGCGCGACGAGGGGGCGTGCGGTGCCAGGATTGCGGGATGAGAGTCGTCACGATCGAGCAGCTCCAGCGCGTCCTCGGCAGTCTCCCGGAGACCCCCCGAGTCGTCGCCTCCGGCAACTTCGCGACGCCTCAGGTCGTGCTGCACGCGCTCGACTCGGTCGTGCCGGAGTACCGCCTCCACATGCTCAACGCGCAGAAGCCGCTGCCGGACCGCGAGGGCGTCACGTACGAGACGGCCTTCGTCGGTCCCGGGATGCGTCACCATCCCCGGCTGTCGTACATCCCGTGCCGGCTGAGCCTGGTCCCGGTCCTCTTCCGTGACCACTTCCGGCCCGACATCGTCCTGCTGCACACGTCCACGCCGCGCCACGACACAGTGAGCCTGGGCACCGAGGTCAACATCCTCCCCGCGGCGATCGAGTCGGTGCGCGAGCGCGGCGGGCTGGTCGTCGTGCAGGCCAACCGGCAGATGCCGTACACCTACGGCGACGCCGTCGTGTACGAGCACGAGATCGACTACCTCGTCGAGGTGGACGAACCCCTCCCGACGCACGAGCCCGGCCCGTTGGACGACGTCTCCCGCCAGATCGGCGAGCTCATCGGCGCCCGCGTGCAGGACGAATCCACCCTCCAGCTGGGCATCGGAGCGGTCCCGGACGCCGTGCTCGCGTCGCTGACCCAGCAGCGCGGACTGCGCGTGTGGACGGAGATGTTCAGCGACGGCGTGCTGGAGCTGCACTGTCGCGACGCGCTCGATCGCGACGTCCCGATCACGGCGTCGTTCGTGTTCGGCTCGCAGGAGCTCTACGACTGGATCAACCGCAACAAGTGGGTCCGGATGCTGCGCACCGAGCGGACGAACGACCCGGCGCAGATCGCGCGACAGTCGCGCATGACCAGCGTCAATGCGGCACTCCAGGTCGACCTGTTCGACCAGGCGAACGCCAGCCGCGTCAACGGTCGCATCTACTCCGGCTTCGGCGGCTCCACCGACTTCATCGTGGGCGCTCTCCACTCGCGCGGCGGCCAGTCGTTCATCGCGCTCCCGTCCTGGCACAAGAAGGCCGACGTGTCGACGATCGTGCCGCGGATCAGTGAGCCGGTCACCAGCTTCGAGCACAGTGCGGTCGCCACGGAGAACGGCATCGCGACGATGTTCGGCCGGCCGCAGCGCGATCGCGTCGCCAACATCATCGATCGAGCGGCCCACCCCGACGTCCGCGACGAGCTGAGGGCCGCGGCGAGCGAGATGGGGCTGATATAGGTGCCGGAGCTGCCGGAGGTCGAGGCCCTGGCCACGTTCCTCGACGCCCGGACCCGTGGGGCGCGGGTCGCTGACGTCACGCTCGCGAGCCTGTCCGCGCTCAAGACGGTGTCCCCGTCGCTGACCGACCTGGTCGGACAGGTCGTGGCCGGGTGCGAGCGCCGGGGGAAGTTCCTCGTCCTGCGGACCGTCGACGGACCGGCGTTGGTCTGGCACCTCTCCCTCGGTGGCTGGGTCCAGTGGCGGGAGGACCCGCCGACGGGCCCGATCCGTCCGGGCAAGGGTCCCCTGGCGCTGCGCGTGACGTTCGTGTCGCTGGACGGCGAGCCGGTCGGTGGCTTCGACGTCACCGAGTACGGCACGCAGAAGCGCCTGGCCCTCTACGTCGTGGCGGACCCTGCGGAGGTTCCCGGTATCGCGCGACTGGGACCCGACGCCCTGTCGGACGAGCTGACCCGGGAGCGCTTCGCCGCGATCCTCGCTGACGCCGGGCGGGCCCAGGTCAAGGGCGTGCTGCGCGACCAGTCCGTCATCGCCGGCATCGGCAACGCCTACAGCGACGAGATCCTCCACGCCGCCCGGCTCTCACCGTTCCACCCGGCGAACACCGTGACCGACGAGCAGGTCGACGCGCTCTACACGGCCATGCGCGACGGCCTGCGTGCCGCAGTCGACCGCAGCGTCGGCCAGGGCACGGGCACGCTCAAGGCCGAGAAGAAGGCGATGATGGCCGTGCACGGCCGGGCCGGAGAGCAGTGTCCGGTCTGCGGTGACGTCGTGCGCGAGGTCTCGTTCGCGAATCGGGCGCTGCAGTACTGCCCGACGTGCCAGACCGGCGGGAAGCCGTTGGCGGACCGGCGGATGAGCAAGCTGCTCAAGTAGCCCGCGGTTCGCCCGAGCGGCGGCCCTAGACTCACGAACCATGTTCTCGCGCAAGGCTCGGACCCCCAGTCCCACCGGGCCGCTGCCTCCCGGCAAGTACCGCATGGGCGGCAAGCACTTCAAGAACGACGTCGCGTTCGTGAAGACGGCCGTCCGCGACGTCAAGCGCCTCGAGCGGTACGCGGGGCTGACGGCCGACTCGCGGCTGCTGGACTGGGGGTGCGGCGCCGGACGGCTGGCCGTGGGCGTCCGCGAGCACCTGGGCCGGATCGCCGACTACCACGGGGTCGACGTGCAGCCGGAGCTCATCGACTGGGCGGAGGCGAACCTGGCCGGCCCGGGGTTCCGGTTCACCTGCGTCGATGTCAGCAACGAGCGCTACAACCCCGACGGCACGCCGGAACGCACCGTGGCAGCCGACCCGGGATCGGTCGACGTGTTCTACGCCTACTCGGTGTTCTCCCACATGAACGACGAGGACACCCGGGCCTACCTCGGCCTCATCCGGCAGGCCCTCTCCGACTCCGGACGGGTGTTCGTGACCTGCTTCGTCGAGGAGGACGTGCCCGGGTGGGAGGAGAACCCCGAGGGGTACGGCCCGCTGGACTGGAAGGGCCGCCTGCACTGCACTCGGTTCGCGCGGCAGCACTTCGAGGAGCACGTGAGCGCTGCCGGACTCGCCGTCGACCGGTTCGAGTACGGCCAGGAGACCGACGGGCAGAGCCTGTACGTCCTTCGTCCGCGCTGAGCCCCCCGCAGGCGACGGACGTAGGCAAAGACTGGGTGAATTCACAGCCGCCGGGGCGCCGGGTTGCCGGGACCCTGCTCGGTCGTGGGCTATGGTCGTCGGGTTCCGATGTCCTGTGAGGAAGGCTGACCCATGCGCCGAGCCCTGACCGTCCTGGCCGCATCCGCCGTGCTCGTCTCGTCCGCAGTGGTGATGAGCCAGCCGGCCCAGGCTGCGGCCGCCGGAACCGGTGGCCCGGTCGCGCCGACGGCCTTCGGGATGCACGTGCCGTCGATCGCCCAGGGAACCGCTCCGGTCGCGCCCTATGGCGCCGTCCGCCTGTGGGACTCGG
The DNA here is from genome assembly GCA_017849335.1 of Actinomycetales bacterium. Taxonomy (GTDB): domain Bacteria; phylum Actinomycetota; class Actinomycetes; order S36-B12; family S36-B12; genus UBA10649. The sequence goes on from JAFIHP010000340.1 coordinate 5,083, forward strand.
GCGTGGCGTGGGGCCAGGTCGAGCAGGCGAACGGCAAGTACTGGTGGAACGGCCTCGACGCGGCGATCGCGACGGCCAACCAGCAGAACGCGAAGATCCTGTACGTCCTGGGCTCGACGCCCACCTGGGCGGCGAGCAACAAGAAGCAGGGCACGTACCCGTACAAGGGCGCCGCCTCCATGCCCAGCATGAAGGTCTGGAAGGCCTGGGTGAACGCGGTCACGACCCGCTACGCGGACTCGATCGAGTCGTACCAGATCTGGAACGAGGCCAACCTGAGCACGTTCTGGCAGGGCACGCCCAAGCAGATGGCCGACCTGACGTCCGCCGCGGCCAAGATCATCCGCAAGAACGACCCCACGGCGAAGATCGTCGCGGCCTCCTCGACGGTGCGTCTGCAGAGCGCGTACAAGAAGTTCTTCCCGAAGTACCTCAAGGAGCTGAAGAAGGCCAAGTGGCCGGTCGACGCGATCGCGGTGCACCTGTACCCGTCGGGCACCGGCACGCCGGCGGACCGGGCGAACTACATCAACCAGGTCAAGTCGGACATGAAGAAGGCCAAGGTCCCGGCCAGCAAGCAGCTGTGGGACACCGAGATCAACTACGGGATCGCGGGCCCGGGCAGCACGCCGCACACGACCATCGACGGCGGGCAGGCCGCCGCGTACGTGGCGCAGACCTACCTCGACGATCTCCGACTGGGCGTCGAGCGCGCCTACTGGTACTTCCAGACCCCGAGCTCCCCGCTCGTCGGCATCCAGATGGCCGCAGGCAGCGCGGGTGCCCTGGGCTACCAGACGGTTCAGTCCTGGCTGAACGGCTCGTACTTCAGCTGCACGACCGGTGCCGTCAACACCTGCCAGCTCGGCGACTACGCGGCACCGCAGGTGATCGCGTGGGCCTCGAGCGGCTCCGCCCCGTTCACCGTCCCCGCGAACGTCGTGCGAGCATGTGACGCGACCGCCAACTGCGTCCCGGCGACCCCGGGTACCACTGTGACGATTGGAAGTATGCCGACATGGTTCGGAACCGCCGCGGCCTGGTCGTAGCGACCCTGGCGGCCGCAGCAACGCTGCTGGCCGCCTGCTCCTCCTCCAGCAGCGGCGAGTCCGCGACCACCGGCTCGGCGCCGGCGGCGACCTCGATCCCGGCGAACGCGGTCCAGCCGTCGCTGGTCGGCATGCACGTGGAGGGCGTCGCGGGCGGTGCGTGGCCCTCGGCGCCCTTCGGCGCGCTCCGCCTGTGGGACAACGGCACGGCGTGGTCGCAGATCGAGCTCGAGCCCGGGGTCTACAAGTGGGACAACCTCGAGGGCGCGCTGGAGAACGCGCAGTCCAAGGGCATGACCGACGTCCTGATGGTCCTGGGAACGACGCCCGAGTGGAACGCCACCAAGATGGGCAAGGACGACTACCCGCAGCCCGGGGCGGCGAGCGCGCCGAAGGACCTGAAGGCCTGGGACACCTGGGTCACCGAGGTGGCCACGCGGTACAAGGGCCGGATCACCTCGTACCAGATCTGGAACGAGGCGAACCTCAAGAACTTCTGGAACGGCACGGCCGAGCAGATGGCCGAGCTGACCAAGCGCGCCTACGACATCATCAAGAAGATCGACCCGTCCGCCCTGGTCGTGTCGGCGTCGCCCTCGCTGCGGCTGACCGCCTCGTTCGACAAGTTCTTCCCGGCCTACCTGCAGGCCCTGAAGAAGCTGGACTGGCCGGTCGACGTCATCGCGGTCCACACCTACCCCAAGGCCGACGGCGACCCGGTCGACCGCGGCGAGCTCATCCAGAAGGCCCAGGCCGAGATGACGAAGGCCGGCGCCCCGGCGGACATGCCGCTGTGGGACACCGAGCTCAACTACGGCCTCGCGGGCCCGGGCGCTCTCCCGAAGCAGGAGATCACGGGCATCGACGCCGCCGGCTGGGTCGTGCGCACGTACATCGACGACCTGCGCTACGGCGTGGCGCGCTCCTACTGGTACATCTGGACGCAGAAGCCGTACGACCTCCTGGGGATCCAGGCCTACCCGGGCTCGGACGCGGAGCAGGGCTTCTTCGCTCTCGAGAACTGGGTCATCGGCTCGGTCTTCTCGGGCTGCGAGACCGAGGGCGACGCGGTCGTGTGCTCGTTCGACCGGGACGGGCAGACTTCGGTCGTCGCCTGGGCGGACAAGGGCCAGGCCACCTACACCGCCCCCGAGGGCGCGCAGCTCGTCTGCGACCCGCTCGCCAACTGCACCGAGACCCAGCCCGGCGCGCAGATCAACCTGACCACGGTCCCGATCCGGATCTACCAGCAGTAGTCGACGGTCGGTAACGATCCGGCAACGTCTGCCGGGGGAGTCCTGCGGGTCCGGGCGTCGAGATGGGCCGCTGCTACCGTGGTCGGGCTGCCCACGACGTCGGAGGTGCCCGTGTCGCTCGAGGAGCGTGACGGCACGGATGCCGCCGGACAACCGCTGCCGGCCGTCCCCGACGACGTGCACCACACGATCCCGCTGCGGATGCCGGCGCGCATCGGCTGGGCCGAGGCCCACTCGCATCGAGACCGGCCGCACCTGCGGCGCGATCCGCTGCGGGTGTACGCGATCCGCGCGGTCGCCCTCGACTTCGTCGCCGTCCTGATCGCCGGAATCGTCGGTTTCGTCCTGCGCTGGGTCATTCCCTTCTCCGTCGAGCTGAACGACCCCACCTACGTCTCCTTGGTCGTCGTGGTCGTCGTGTCGTGGATGGTCGTCCTCGTCCTGCGAGGCGCCTACGACACCCGCGTCCTCGGTGTCGGCTCGGAGGAGTTCAAGCGGGTCGTGTCCGCGACGGCCACGGTGTTCGGCGCCGTGGCTGTCGTCACGTTCGCGCTGAAGCTGGACCTGTCGCGCGGGTTCGTCCTCATCACGTTCGCCGTCGGCATCGTCCTGCTGCTGTCCGTCAGGTGGGGCCTGCGCGCGTGGCTGCGGCACGAGCGGCGCTACGGCCACTTCCTGCACCGGACGGTCGTGGTCGGCGCCGATCCGATGCGTAGCGAGATCGTCGACATGCTCGACCGTGACCCCGTCGCGGGGTTCACCGTCGTCGACGTGATCGACGAGCCGGCCGCCGACTCGACCGCGGGCGGCCTGGACTCCTGGCTGGACGAGGTCATGGCGCGGATCTCGCTGTCGGACGGCGACACGGTCGCCATCGCCGGCTCGCCCGCCCTCGGCCAGCAGGTGATCCAGCGCCTCGCGTGGCGGCTCGAGGGCCCGCGCGTCGACCTGCTCGTCGCGCCGGCCGTCGGCGACTTCGCCGGCCCCCGCGTGACCATGCGCATGGCGGCCGACCTGCCGCTGCTGCACCTCGACGAGCCGCACCTCACCGGTCCGAAGCGGGCGATCAAGCGCACGCTCGACGTCGTGTTCGGCACCTTGCTGCTGATTCTGTTCCTGCCGTTCATGATCATCGCGGCGATCGGGGTGAAGCTGACCAGTCGCGGTCCGGTCCTCTACGTGCAGCAGCGGGTCGGTCGCGGCGGCCAGATCATCCGGTTCCCGAAGTTCCGCTCGATGTACGTGGGCTCGGACAAGCTCCGCGCCGAGGTCATCGGCCGGCCGGACGACTCGATCACCGACCGCTACAAGCGCGACCCGCGGATCACCCCGTTCGGCCGCTTCCTGCGTCGCTGGAGCATCGACGAGATGCCGCAGGTGCTCAACGTCATCACCGGCTCGATGTCCCTCGTCGGGCCCCGGCCGGTCCTGGTGGAGGAGATGCCGCTGCTCGGCGACGTCGACCACCGTCGGCACCTGACCAAGCCCGGACTCACGGGTCTGTGGCAGGTGTCGGGTCGCAAGCAGGTCGACTGGGACGAGCGGATGCGCCTGGACCTCGACTACGTCGAGAACTGGTCGCCGGCCCTCGACCTCGTCATCGTCGCGAAGACGATCAAGGCGATCCTCGTCGGCGACGGCGCGTACTAGCCCGAGAGGTTCGTCGTGCACAGCGTGGGTGACGCGCGCCGAGTTGCCGCCCGCCGGCTTCCGCGGATGGTGATGGACTTCCTCGAGGGCGGCGCTCTCGACGAGATCACCCTCCGGGCGAACCGCCAGGACCTCGACCAGCTGCGCCTGCAGCAGCGGGTGCTGAGGGACGTCTCCGACGTCGACGTCCGGGCCCGTCCGTTCGGCGTGCCGTTCGGTGCCCCGGTCGCGATCGCCCCCATGGGGCTGCTGACCCTCTTCCAGCCCGGGGCCGACATCGCGCTGGCGCGCGCTGCGCGCGCAGCGGGCACGGTGTTCGTGCACAGCGCGTGGTCCGGTACGCCCCTGGCCGACGTCGCCGCCGCAGCGCCCGGCAGCGTGTGGTCCCAGGTGGCCTTCTGGCCGGACGGGAGGCTGGATCTCCGTCTGACCCACCAGCGCGTCGGTCGCATAGATTCCGGAGGGACCCGAGCCGACGACGGCGA
>JAFIHP010000341.1 GCA_017849335.1 Actinomycetales bacterium
AGATGTCCGCCCTGGGAGCCGACCTCTGCTTCGTCGGCCGGCCGGTGGTCTACGGGCTGGTCGCGGGCGGGAGCGCGGGTGCCCGACGCGTGCTGGACCTGCTGACCGAGGAGACCGCCGTCGCCCTCGCGTTCACCGGGACGGTAACGCTCAGCGGGTGCGGTCCGGCCGTGCTCAGCCCGTTGTCGTGAACCCGTCGGCGACGCCGTCGCCGCGGAAGCGCAGGGCGTCGTTGGCGTACGGCATGCACGGGACGAACGCCCAGCACTGGTCGCCGCCGTTGGTCAGGCCGACCTGGTTGCCGTCCGGCAGCGTGTACGCGTCGATCGGCGGCCGCGGCACGGGCACGACCGAGGCGACCACCGTGACCGGTCCGACGTCGTAGGTACGGATCTCCGCCACGGTGTTCGGCGGGGTCTCGTCCGCAGAGCGCGCCTGCATCACCCCGAGGGGCACCGCCACGAGGGCGAGCAGTCCGGTCGCCACGACGCCGACGACTCCGGGGCTGCTGCCCTCGGCCGCCGGCCAGCGGTCGTACAGCCGCACGCACGCCAGCCCGGCCGGGATCGCGCCGACGAGAAGCAAGGAGCCCCAGGCGAATCGCGGGTCTGGCGCCGTGAAGAACCACGCGGCGACGCCGGCGACAGTGGGAATGACGGCGAGCACGAGGACCGGCCAGCCGCCCACGGCCGTGGGCCGGACCCGCCCTCGACTCGCCAGGATGCTCACGACCCAGGCCACGACGCCGACCGCGAGCAGGCCGAGTCCGGCCGCGACCCACCAGTCGGCGACCGTACGCGAGGCCCAGCTCCCCAGCCAGTACCAGGACGTGAGGGTCTTCTCCGGCCCGGCCGTGGTGTCCCTGGCCCACGAGAGGATCCAGTCGCGCGTCGACTGCGCGGCGGCCTCCGGTACCCGCCAGTCGACGGGCACCGGGACGTACGTCGCGGGGAAGAGCAGCCATCCGCTCAGGATCGCGTCGCGCACGGCGAGCAGCACGCCGGAGACCACCGAGAGCGCCAGAGCCGCGGCGACGAGGGTGCGCGACCCGGCTGCCGACCCGATCGCGGACCCACGCCGACCCCGCAGCGCGGACACGACCAGGACCAGCAGCGTGGCTGCGAACGCGACCCACACCTGCGTGCGGATACTGGCGGCCAGGCCCGCGGTGGCGACCGCGACGGCGACCCAGGCCCGCTGGCGGGAGACGAGAGCGTCGACGAGGTACGCGCCCGCGACGATCGTCACGATCATCGCCATGGTGTCGGGTGACGGGCTCGCGAGGCGGTAGCCCGGCGCGTGCAGCAGGCCCGGCACCGCGGCGGTCAGCGCCAGCACGAGGATGTAGGTGCCGGGGCGCCGCCAGGTGCCGGCCCGCCCGTCGACCATGCGCAGCACGACGTCGGCGAGCCCGGCCATGACGAAGAGCCCGGCCACCAGACGGAAGGCGTCCGCTCCCCAGGGCGTGTTCGCTCCGAAGGCCGCGAGGTTGAAGGCGCTGACGTTGGTGCCCAGCCGGGTGTGCAGGTTCGCCAGCCCGGGGATCGTCCGGTAGTCCTGGGCGTACTGGATCGCGTTGAGGTGGTACAGCCCGGTGTCGTAGTTCGTCACCGGCCCGAAGACCGCGTGGGCCGCAAGGTATGCCACGACCAGCAGCGCGAGGATCGGGACGACGACCCACCACGAGCGGGTCAGGGCACGTGAGCCGTCGCCCGGGGACGCGCCGCGCCGACGCCGGACGAGCAGCCACGCGGCCGCGGCGAGCACGGTGAGCACGGCGGCTGCGACGACGGCGGCCGTCGATCGCAGCGGCTGGACGAGCCCGACGGCGAGGACGAACGCGGTAGCCAGGCCGAAGCCCAGCCACAACGAGACGCGGACGGCGCCGACGACACCGGTCGCCGGGCGGGCCAGCGCGCCGGCCCACGCACCCAGGAGGCAGAACCAGCCGAGGGCGAGAGCCCACGTCAGCAGGACAGCGAGGCTAGGGGCGTTCATCGCGGTGACCGCCGCGTGAGGACGGCGTACTTGCCGATGACGTAGACCGCCCGCACGCCGTCCTTCCAGCCGATCTTCTTCCCCTCGCCGTAGGTGCGCCCGGAGTAGGAGATGCCGACCTCGTAGATGCGGTACCCGTCGGCGGCGATGCGCGCGGTGACCTCGGGCTCGAAGCCGAAGCGGTCCTCGGTCAGCTCGATCGAGGCGAGCACGTCACGCCGGAAGACCTTGTAGCAGGTCTCCATGTCGGTCAGGTTGATGTTCGTCGCCATGTTGGACAACGTCGTGAGCAGCCGGTTGCCGACGCTGTGCCAGTAGTAGAGGACGCGATGCTCGCGCGAGCCCGAGAACCGTGATCCGTACACGACGTCGGCCCGGCCGTCGCGCAGAGGCACGAGCAGCCGCTCCAGGTCAGCGGGGTCGTACTCCAGGTCGGCATCCTGGATGGCGACGAAGGGGCTGCCGGCCGCCGCGAAGCCGGTGCGCAGCGCGGCACCCTTGCCGCGGTTCACTCCATGAGACAGGACCCGGACGCGCGGATCGTCGATGCTGCGCAGCAGCTCCAGCGTCCGGTCAACGGACCCGTCGTCGACGGCGACGACCTCGCGCACGAACGGCTGCGCCAGCACGCGGCCGACCGATTCCACGATCGTGCGTTCCTCGTTGTACGCCGGCATGACCACGCAGAGGTCGGGTTCGCTCATGGCCGCCACCTGTCCCCAACCTCCCGGGCTGCACGTCACCGGCTACACGTCGATCAGCCCCGGATTCGGCTAAGGGGCGAATCTATACTCCGGTGGTGACCCCATCCCGCACGCATCTCGTGCTGGGCGGGGCTCTCGTGGTGGTCGTCGGTGGCTTCGTGCTCTGGCTGCAGGCCGGCCTGCTCTACTCCGTCGCGAACCTCGCCCTCGGGGGGTACGGGCTGCAGAGCCACCTGTCCGGAGCGGCCAGCAACGTCCTCGGTGGGGACTTCGACACCGCACGGGCCGAGTACGAGTCCGCCGCCGACTCGGCGAACCTCGTGGCGCGGTCCTCCGGGGTCGCGCAGCTCGACGTGATCGGTCACGTCCCCCTCGCGTCGACCGCCGTCGAGAACTGGCGCCTGGCCTCGTCGGCCTCGTTGGATGTCACGGCCAGCACGGGCGGGCTGCTCTCGCTGTACGGCGACCTGTCCGGCAAGGGCGGGGGACCGAAGATCTTCAGTGACGGGGCCGTCGACCTCGCCCAGCTCACCGACCTGCCCGACCGTGTCACCGACGCTGCCGACCACCTGCGATCGGCGTCCGACGCGATCTCCGGCATGGCCACGGGAGGCGGGACGGCGTCGCTCCTGCGGCGCGTGCAGGAGAAGGCCCTCTCCGAGATGGAGCCGGTCCAGCAGGCCATGGAGGCGCTGGAGACCATCGCCCCGGTCCTGCCGGACGCGTTGGGCGCGAACGGCGTCCGGCGGTACCTCGTCGCGATCGACAACCAGGCCGAGATGCGGGCCTCCGGGGGCGCGCCGCTCAGCCTGGTGCTCGTGGAGTTCGACGACGGCCGCATCTCCATCCCGATCAAGGGCCAGACCAGCACCCAGCTGTTCCCCCCGCTGAACGCGCCCGTGTCGTGGTGGGGCCCGTCCGGCAACCCCTTCTTCGAGGGCAACCCCCGCAACGCGCCGTTCGTCGTGACGAACACCCACCCCAACCTGCTGTTCTCCGCGAAGGAGATGGCCGGTGCCTGGCAGGGCGGGGACTACCCGGCGGTCGACGGCATCATCACCCTCGACCTCACCGCCATCGGCGCGGTCCTCGACGCCACGGGTCCGCTGCAGTCCGACACGTACGGCACGGTCGACGGACCGCGGCTCGGGCAGATCCTGCTCATCGACGCCTACCAGCAGTTCGGCCAGGAGAACGCCGAGGAGCGGCAGGCCGCCAACCAGAAGCTCATCGACGACCTGCTGCAGCGGATCCTCTCGGGCGACGACCTCATCACGGTGGCCAAGGCGATGCTGACCACCGCTCCCGGCCGGCACGTCCAGTTCTGGATGCGCAGCCCCGAGCTCGAGCAGATCGCTCGGGAGTCTGGCACCGCGGGCGAGGTCAACGACCCGGGAACCGGCGACTGGTCGGCGCTCTACACGCAGAACGGGAACCAGAGCAAGGTCGACGTCTTCCAGCAGCGCAACGTGCTGGTCACGGTGCAGCTCGCCGAGGACGGGTCCGCCCGGGTGACCCAGCAGATGACCGTCACGAACGCGACGCCTGCCGACCGCCCCGAGGGCCCGCCGGAGCGGATCGGCTACGAGACGTCGTGGGTGAAGAACGCCTACGTGATGTACGTGCCGGACGCGGCGACCGACTACGCGGCCGCGTACCCGACGGACTTCGCCGTCCGCCCGTTCCGCGGCCATCCGCAGCTCGGCCGGGGCTGGGTGCTCGACGGCTTCGGCCACAAGATGATCCGCGTGGTCGGCTGGACGAAGCCGGGCGGCCAGAACTCCGTCTCGGTCTCCTACCGGCTGCCGGCCGGCACGTTCACCCAGCCCGACGGATCGTTGCGCTACCGCCTCCAGGCCGAGCCCCAGTCCCTGTTCATCGCGCCGACCATGACGGTCCAGGTCGCGGCGCCGTCGGGCTGGCGAGCGACGACGGCCAGCGGGACGGCGGCGACGAGCTCGGAGACCGCCGGTTCGAGCGCCACCGTGACGGCGGTGCAGAACCAGCCGATCGACGTCGACGTGGAGTTCACCCGATGAGCGCCCCGGCCGCGGGTTCCGGCATCGCCGCGAACCGCCCGCTGGCCGTGCTCGCCGGGGTGACCGCCCTCGCGGTCGTCGCCGTCTGGCTGCTGCCGCCGGTGGGATTCGTCGCCGCGACCGTGCTCCTGGTCGTCGTGCCGCCCTGGGGGCGCTCGCTGACGGAGCGGGCGGTCATCTCCCTGGTGGTCGTCGCCGGCCTGGTGGCACTGGTGTTCCCGCGTGCCGGGTCGACGCCGGTGACGCCGGAGAGCGCTCGGCTGGCCCTGTCCGCCCTCGTCGTGGCCGTCCTCGCGCTCCGGCTCGTCCCACGGCTGCGGCAGGTGTCGATCCCGCGACCGACCCTGGCCGACGGGCTCGTCCTCCTGCTGGCGGCGGGGGCCGCCTTCTGGTTCATGTCGGCGTACATCGGCCGCGACAGCTACCAGCTCGTCAGCGGCCTGTACTTCAGCGGCTGGGACAACCAGGGCCACTTCACGACCTTCGCGAACACGTACAAGGTCGGCAGCACGACCTGGCCGACGGCCGACGGCTCCATCGCGTGGAACCAGTGGTACCCGTCGCTGCACACGACGATCTGGGCGCTGGCCGAGCTCGCGTCGCGGAGCGCGTCGACGCTGCTGGACCGGCCCGGGCTGCTGTGGCCCTACGTGCAGTGGAACGCGATCACCTTCGCCCTGTGCCTCGCGGTCCTGGCGTGGGTGGCGGGCGACCTGGCCGCCCGCGTCGCGGGTCGGCGGGACGTCCGGGTGGCGCGGTGGGCGCGGGTGGCAGCCGTCGCGTCGGCGGCGGCGTTCGGCCTCCTCGGCAGCCCGGGCTACCTGTACAACCTGGGCTTCACCAACTTCATGATGGGCGTGACCGTCACCGTCGCCGTCGCCTACCTGGGCGCGCGGTCCTGGCGTTCGGCCCGGACCCTCGGATGGTTCCTGGTCCCGCTGGGCGCGCTCGCCGTGGTCGGCTTGTGGACACCGCTCGCGCTCGGCCTGGTCCCCACCGGCGTCGTCGTCGCCATCGCGCTGCTTCGGACGCGGTGGTGGCTCGGCGCGGCCTGGCTGGCCGCGGCGGCGGCGGGGGGCCTGGTCATGCTCCTCACGCAGACGTCGGCGATCCTCGGCGTCGAGCCGGGCCAGTCCGCCGGCGACTTCACCGCGTCGCTCGGAGCGGTCGGGGCGGGCATGGCGCCGTTCAACCTCGGGGCGGGCCTCGCCGCTCCCGTGATCGCGATCCTGGCCGGGGCGATCCTGGTTCGGCAGCGCCGCCCCCTGCTGGCCGTCACGGTCGTCGGGCCGGTGCTCGGCGCCGGGATCCTGGCGATCGTGTTCGCCGGTGGTGCCGACACGGCGAAGGTCGGCCGACTGGAGTCGTACTACGTGCTCAAGGCGATCGACGCGATGCTGCTGTCGGTCGCGCCGCTCATCGCCGCGCTCCTCGCCGTGGTCCTGGTCCGTGCGCTCGTCGGGCTGGACCGGGTGACCGCCGTCCTCGGGGCGGCCACCGGAGCGGTCGTGCTCGTCGCCTCGTTCGGCTACGTCTTCGTCCGCCCGGACCGCGTCTCCTCCGACTTCGCCGCAGCTCCCGGGATCCAGGCGGGCTGGGACCGGATGGAGGGAGTCGACGACTGGCTCGTCGGCTCGGCGATCATCCGCGCCCGCGACGCCGCTGTCCCGTACCCGGGCTACACGACGTTGCTGTGGGACGGCGCCGGCACCCTGCCCAACCTGTGGGTCTCCTCGCTGTCCGGGGTGATGTCGAAGGCCCAGAACACGTTCTACCGAGGACTGCCCTCGTTCCCGTACGACGAGAAGACGGCCCAGTACGTCTCGCTCGCACTGAACCTGGACTCCGACCTGCGCGTCGCAGTGCTGTGGTTCCGCGATCCCTCGGGTCAGCTGGTGAACGCGTACGTGGCGAAGAGGGGCGACGGCCGCGTCGTCTCGGTCAAGGTGCCGATGCCGTCGTCACCGCTGTGCGAGGAATGCCACCTGTGAGGCCCGCGCCGGGAGGCGCTCGGTGTCCGCACCGGTCCGCTGGCTGGGGGTCGCCTCCGTCGGGGTCGGGACGGTGCTCGCCGCCGGACCCGGAGCGGCGGCACCGACGGGAGCCACCGTCGACGCCGGCGTCCAGCAGACCGCTCCGGCTCCCCCGCTGCCGGTGGTGGCCGGGGTCGACACGAAGACCCGGGCGACGCCCGCGCCGGTCTCCGATCCGGCCGCCGGATCGACCTCGACGGGTGCGTGGACCGTGTGGACCGGCGTCACGGGCCATTCGACGGCCACGCGGATGTCGATGCCGCCGGCGACCGGGGCGCCGCTGCTCGGCGACTGGAACGGAGACGGGCTCGCGACGCCGGGCCGCTACGACAACGGGCAGTGGTTCGTGACCAATGCCGCGGTCGACTCCGCCGTGTGGGAGCCCTACCTGTCGTTCGGCGGGGACCCGGCCGACGTCCCGGTCGTCGGCCGGATCGACAAGGACGCGCGCGCGGACGTCGGCGTCTTCCGGAACGGGACCTGGATCTGGCACCTGACCAACGGCCGCCCCGACCGGACCGACCAGTTCGGGGCCGCCGGTGACATCCCGATCGTCGGCGACTGGGACGGCGACGGGCGCGACGACCTCGGGGTCGTCCGGGGCGGCGCGTGGATCCTGCGGATCACCGGCCGGTCCACGAAGCCGTCGTGGGTGGGACCGGACGTGCAGGTCCAGCCGCACCCGGAGTCGAACGCCGTGGTTCTCACGTTCGCCTACGGGTTGCCGACCGACACGCCGGTCGTCGGAGACTGGGACGGCGACGGCCGCGGCGCCTTGCTCGTCACGGCCGGCGGCGGGCCGCGGGGTCGCCGGGCCCGAATCT
>JAFIHP010000342.1 GCA_017849335.1 Actinomycetales bacterium
AGCTGGCAGGTGACCGAAGACAGCACCAGGATCGTGGTGTTCACGGTCGCGAACGGCACGTTCAGCTTGGCGGTCTCGTCGGCCCACAGGTCCGGGTTGACCGCGCGGAGGGTGAAGTACATCGCGAACAGGGCCGCGAAGAACATGAGCTCGCTGGCCAGCCAGACGATGGTGCCGATGGCGACCATGTTGGGCCGGTTCGCCGGTGCGTGGGTGTAGGCCGCGGGGACGGTCGTTGCGTTCGCCACGGGGGGAGTGTTGCAGATAGAGCGTCGGGATTCACCGTGACCCCCCGATGGGGCGAAACACCGATCGCGCGCGGTGCCCGAACCTCCACCGAACCTGGCCCGAACGTACCCCTGACGGCGGCTCGACGCCGGGCGAGAGGCGCCGGCACGCCCGAGCGGAGGCGCGCGGGCCTCCCGACCGCCGGTGACTAGAGTGTGCGACGTGCAGCAGCAGTCGTCCTCGAGTCCCGCCGCCGAGCCCGTGCTCCGGGTCCTGGTCTACAGCGATGACCGCCAGGTCCGCGCCGCCGTGCGCCGCGCCCTCGGCAAGCGGCCCGCCGCCGACCTGCCCGAGCTGGAGTACGTCGAGGTCGCGACGGAGCCGATGGTGATCCGAACCGTCGACGCGGGCGGCCTGGACCTGCTGATCCTCGACGGCGAGGCCACCCCGGCCGGCGGGATGGGCGTCTGCCGCCAGGTCAAGGACGAGATCCACCGCTGCCCTCCGGTCGTGGTGCTCGTCGGCCGTCCCCAGGACGCCTGGCTGGCCACCTGGTCACGGGCGGACGGCGTCGCCGCGCACCCGATCGACCCGATCCGGCTGGCCCACGTCGTGGCCGACGTGCTCCGCCGCCGTCTCGCCGTCGCGACCGCCTGACCGTCTTCCGTCGTGACCGGTCAGCCGCCTACCTGGCCGTCCGTGCTGGGTGCTCTGCTCGCGGGCTCGGACCTCGACGAGGGGTCCGCCGACTGGGCCATGGACCAGGTGTTCACCGGGCTGGCCACCCCTGCGCAGCTGGCGGCCTTCGTGACCGCGCTCCGGGCGAAGGGCGAGACCCCGCAGGAGGTCGGCGCGCTGGCCGCGGTCATGCTCCGGCATGCCCGACTCCTCGACTTCGGGCCGGCAGGATCACCGGTCGCTCTCGACGTCGTCGGGACGGGGGGCGACCAGGCTCAGACGGTGAACATCTCCACGATGGCAGCGCTGGTGTGCGCGGCTGCGGGGGCCCCGGTCGTCAAGCACGGCAACCGCGCCGCCTCGTCCGCGACCGGCACGGCCGACGTCCTCGAGGCCCTGGGTGTCGTGATCGACCTGCCTCCGGAGGCGGTCGTGACGTCGGTGCGACGCGCGGGCATCGGGTTCTGCTTCGCCCCCGTGCACCATCCGGCGATGCGCCACGCCGGCCCCACCCGTCGGGAGCTGGGCGTGCCGACCGTCTTCAACATCCTCGGCCCGCTGACGAACCCTGGTGGCGCCCAGGCGGCCCTGATCGGGTGCGCCAACACGACCTTGGCGCCCGTCATGGCGCAGGTGCTGCACCAGCGCGGCGTCCGCGCGCTCGTCGTCCGGGGGGACGACGGGCTGGACGAGGTGACGACGACCGGCTCGACGACCGTGTGGGACGCCACGGGCAGCGAGGTCCAGCTGACCTCGCTGGTGGCCGCGGACCTGGGCGTGCGGGCCGTGAGCTCGGACCTGCTTCGCGGCGGGGACCCGCAGCGGAACGCCGACCTGCTCCGGGCGACGCTGTCGCCCGGGGCCCCGGCCGAGGTCGACGCCGACCAGGTCGCCGCCATCCGTGACGCGGTCGCCGTCAACGCCGCATCGGCCCTGGTGGCGTACCGGGCCGCTCTGTGCGCTGCTGACGGGACGGCGACGGACGGCCGCCCGTTGCCGGAGCGCGTGGCGGACGAGCTCGAGGTGGCGCGGTCGGTGATGGCCTCGGGCGCTGCCCTGGACGTGCTGGACGGCTGGGCCGCCATCACCGCCGAGCTGAGTGCGTCCTAGGCGGAGCGCAGCCGGCTGACCAGGGTCGCGTCGACCGGCCCCAGGGGGCGGGTGGCGCGGTAGTCGCCCTCGCACGCGCCGATCAGCCCGGGGCGCCGGGCGGCCGTGAGCCGCTCCGCGGTGTCGCCGCCGCAGTGCGCGGGCCACGCCAGCGGCCCGCCTCGCACCAGTCGGACGCCCCCGCCCTCCAGCCACCCGAGCACAGCGAGGCTCTCCTCGACGAGCGCAGCTGGCGCGGGCCGATGGCCGGGTGCGACCTGTTCCGCGCACGCGACGAGCGCGTCGACGACCGGGCGCGGGTCGACGCCCGCTGCGACGGCACCGGACGCTGCGAGGCGGCCGTGGCGGACGACGTGGACGGCCCACCCGCCATCGGGGGTCTGCTCGGCGGCGACCAGCTCCGGGAGCGTGGACAGCGCGCCGAGGCGGTGCGCCCGCACACTGCCGGTGATCGCCTCCTCGAGCCGTTCGCGCCACATCGCGGCCTCCTCGAACCGCTCCTCCTGGGCCAGCAGCGCCATCCGACGCTCTGCGGCGTCCACCACCGCCCGCAGGTCGCCGGACATCGCGTCGCGCAGCCGGTCGACCAGCCGCCCGTAGGCGTCACGGTCTCCGTCCGCCGTGCACGGCGCCAGGCACCGGCCCAGCTCGGCGAGCGCGCAGCCGGGGTCCGTCTGCCGGGGACGACGTGCCAGGCGGGTCGAGCACGTGCGGATCGGGTAGGCCAGGAGCAGGGCCTGCGCGGCCGCCTCGGCCCCGCGCCGGGATGCGTACGGTCCGAGGTACCGCGCGCCTTGCGCGTGGTCGTCGGACACGTCGGCGACGACGGCCAGCCGTGGCGCGGGCTCGTCGGTCAGTTTCAGCCAGCGCTGCGCCTGCGGTCGGCGGGAGCGCTGGTTGTAGCGCGGCTGCTCGGCGACGATCAGCCGGATCTCGCGGACGTGTGCCTCCAGGGCCGTCGCGCACACGATGGGCGTGACCGACTCGGCGACCGTGATCATCTCCGACATCCGGCGGCGTTGCTCGGACGCGGTGAAGTAGCTGCGGACGCGCGCTCGGAGGTTGCGGGAGGTACCGACGTACAGCGGGGCTCCGGCCCGGTCGCGGAACACGTAGACGCCGGGGGAGTTCGGCAGGCCGTCGGCCAGGTGCCGCTTCGTGCGCTGGGCGTGGCTGACGCGCGAGGACAGCGCGAGGACGTCCGCCACCGTGGTGGCCCCGAGATTCCCCGCCCGCTCCAGCAGCGCGTGAAGGACGTCGGTCGTCGCCCGGGCGTCGTCGAGGGCGCGGTGGGTCGGCGTGACCGTTGCCCGGAAGTGCGCGGCGAGCGTGCCGAGCTTGCAGTTGCGCACCTCGTCGCGATGCAGGACCGCGCGAGCCAGACGGACGGTGTCGACCACGGTGGGGTCGGGCCACGCGTAGCCGAATCGGGCGCTGGCCGCCGCGAGGAAGCCGATGTCGTAGGGAGCGTTGTGCGCGACGAGCACCGCGTCCTGGGCGAACTCCCAGAACGTCGGGAGGACCGCGCCGAGGGGCGGCGCCGTCGCCACCAGCGCGTCGGTGATGCCCGTCAGCGCGGCGACGAACGGCGGGATCGGCGCGCCTGGGTTCACCAGGGTTTGGAACTCGCCGACGATCTCGCCGCCGTGGACCTTCACCGCGCCGATCTCGGTGATTCCGGCGTCCGCCGGGACGCCGCCGGTGGTCTCGAGGTCCAGCACGACGAACGTGACGTGCCGCAGGTCGGCGTCGACGTCCGCCAGCCGCAGCTGGACCGCGTCGACGCGGCGCGGTCCGACCCGCGCGGCGCTGCTGCTGTGGGCCACGTCCGGACCCTAGGTGACGGGTGCGACAGGCGGCGGACACCTGCGGACCGCCCGGGGCGCGCTGGATAGGGTCGGCGGGTGACTACGGCTTCCCTTCCCGACGAGCGGACCCGGTGGCGCTGCGCCCACTGCGGCAACCTGACCCGGTTCGACGTGACCCGGACGACCCGCGTGCGCGAGTTCTGGCACCTGTCGATGGGGGGAGCGCCGAGCATCGACGAGCGCGAGGTGCTCGAGGAGGTCGTCGAGCAGGTCTCCTGCCGGTGGTGCGGCGCTGTCGACCGGGTCGAGCTCGTGGCCCGGCCGGAGTTCGGCGGACCCGACGGGGAAGGTCCGGGCGACGGCGGTCCGTGAGGCCTGTCAGAGGGGCGTCCTAGCGTTCCTCGCATGATCATCGACTGCGGTACCTGTGAGGTCGCCGGCGCGGCCTGTGCCGACTGCGTCGTCACCGTCCTGCTCGGCCCGCCCAGCCGGGAGCTGATCGACGAGCACGCGGCGGCGGTCGCCGTGCTTGCCGACTCCGGGCTCGTCCCCCCGCTGCGGCTCGTCCCTCGACGCGCCTCCTGATCGGCAGCCTCGGCCTGGCGCGCGACCGGCCTCAGGCGTAGAGCGCGTCGATGTCGGCGGCGAACTCGCTCATGATGACGGCCCGCTTCAGCTTGAGCGACGGCGTCATCTGGCCGCCCTCCTCGGTCCAGTCCACGTCGAGGATCCGGAACTTCTTGATCGCCTCGGCGTGCGAGACCGCCTTGTTGGCGTCGTCGATGGCCGACTGGATCTCGGACTGGAGGTCCGGGTCGTCGGCGAGCTCGGCGATCGACTTGCCGCTCTTCCCGTGCTGGGCCGCCCACGCCGGCAGCGCCTCCGGGTCCAAGGTGACCAGCACCGCGATGAAGGGCTTGGC
>JAFIHP010000343.1 GCA_017849335.1 Actinomycetales bacterium
TACCGCTGACCCGGGTTGCTAGCCTCGCGCCACGTCGCGTCCGGTCGCGGAGCGCGCGCCGCCCCGGGGAGGACCGTGCCCAGCACCGGCGCTGTGACCATGTGGCTGCGCCGGTCTGCCGCGGTCTGCGTGATGGCGGCGCTGACGATCGACGTCGTCGCCGGCCGGTGGGGCGGGTACGTCGCCACCCCGGTGCCGAACCTGTACCTGCCGGACCTGCTGTGGGTCCTCGGCTGCGCGCTGGGCGTCAGCCTCGCGGTGATGCGGGCGCTGCCGCGTCCGGTGCTCGTGACGTCGGGCGTGGTCGCCGCCTACCTCGTCGTCCGGGCCGCCCTCGCCGTGGGCGGCCCTGGCGTCGAGCGCGCCCTCGTCCTGCGTGACCTGGCTCCGCTGGCCTTCGTGGCGACGGTGCCGCTGGCCGCCGTGGCGCTGTCACGAGTGCCCACCCGGACGCTTCTGTGGATCCTGCGGATCGCCCCGTTCGTGACGGTGACGGGGTGGCTGATGTCGGCGCTGGGGGCGATCCCCGAGAGCATCAGCACCGCCCTCGGCGGAGCGGCGCTCGCCGGCACGTGGTTCCCGGGTCGCACGGAGATCCTGGGCGTCGCGCTCGCCATCGGCGTCGTCGCCTGGGGCCGGTTCCCGCAGCTGACCACGCCGTCGAATCGATGGGCCGCCTGGGCCGCGCGTGCTGTGCAGGTGCTGTTCGTGCTGCTGTCCGTGGTCGCGCCGAGCCAGGGGGGCCAGGTCGCGGCCGGACTGGCGGTCGTATGGGCGGTGCTGCGCGAGTGGCGCCCCGTGACGGGGCGCCGGGCGGTCGTCCTGGGCCTGGCGATCGTCGCCGTCCTCGGCTCGATCACGATCGCGCTGATGGGCACGGCGGTCCTCGTGACTCGGGAGCAGCCGGTCCCCGTGCCCCTCTCGACGCCCGGCGCGGTCGCCCGCGCGGACGGCACTGTTCCGCGCTACGTCAGCCGGGACCGGCTGGTCTACCGGGTCGACTACACGCCGCAGGGGATGGGCACCATCCTCGCGCGGATGTCGACCTACTCGGAGGTCCTGCACTCGTCGGCCGCCGACGGGACCTGGCTCACGGGCAGCGGGATCGGGCAGCCCGATCGCCTTCTCGCCGCCTGCGGCGTCACGCTCGCGGAGTTCGAGGACAATCGCAACGACAACAAGTGCTCCGTCGACTCCGGGCTCGGGGGCGTCCTCCGCGATCCCCACAACTGGGCGCTCAACCTCCTGCTCTACCAGGGAGTCGTGGGTGTCGCGATCGTCGCCGGGGCTCTACTCGCGTACTGGTGGCGGCCACCGCCGGACCCCGCCTTCAGCCTCACGGCAATCCCGGCGGCCCTCTACCTCGTCATCGCCTCGTTCAGCGTCATCGCGTCGGCACCCTTCGGCATCCTCCCGATCGCGGGGTTCACCGCGTTCGCCATCTCGCGGCGACTGCGATCCGACGCGACCGATAGGGTGGCGGCCAGCGACACCACGTCGCGAGACAACCTTTAAGCCCGTCCGGCGAGGCGGGGAAGGGGGCCCGGATGGATTCCGACGCGCCCGCACGCGCGCACGTCGTCCTCGACGACGCCGACATCGGCCGTGCCGTTCGACGGATCGCCCACGAGATCGTGGAGAAGGCCCGCGGCGCGGACTCCCTGGTCCTGCTCGGCATCCCGACGCGCGGCGTCGCCCTCGCCGAGCGCATCGCCCGTGCCGTCGCCGACATCGAGGGCACCGACGTCCCGGTCGGCGCCCTGGACATCACGCTCTACCGCGACGATCTCCGGCTGCGCCCGGCCCGGGCGCTGGAGGAGACCACGATCCCGCCGGCCGGCATCGACGAGCGGACGGTCGTCCTGGTCGACGATGTCCTGTTCTCTGGTCGCAGTGTCCGGGCCGCGCTCGACGCGCTCAGCGACGTCGGACGTCCGGCCGCGGTGCGCCTGGCCGTCCTCGTCGACCGCGGGCATCGCGAGCTGCCGATCCGCGCCGACTACGTCGGCAAGAACCTCCCGACCTCGCTCGCCGAGGACGTCCGCGTCGAGCTGACCGAGGTCGACGGCGTCGACCGGGTCAGCATCTGGGGCGAGCCACGATGAGGCACCTGCTGTCCGCGGCGGACCTCTCCCTCGACGACGCGCTGCTCGTGCTGGACACGGCCACCGAGCTCGCCACGGTCACCGACCGGTCGGTGAAGAAGCTGCCCACCCTGCGTGGCCGGACCGTGGTGAACCTGTTCTTCGAGGACTCGACGCGCACCCGGATCTCGTTCGAGGTGGCGGCGAAGAGGCTGTCCGCCGACGTCATCAACTTCGCGGCCAAGGGTTCTAGCGTGTCCAAGGGGGAGAGCCTCAAGGACACCGCGCTGACCTTGGAGGCGATGGGTGCCGATGCCGTCGTGGTGCGGCACCACGCCTCCGGTGCGCCCCACCGGCTCGCGACGGCCGGCTGGATCGGCGGGTCCGTGGTCAACGCCGGAGACGGGACGCACGAGCACCCGACGCAGGCGCTCCTCGACGCCTACACGCTGCGTCGGCACCTGCGCGGGGGCAGCGGCGACCTGGCCGGGCTTCGCGTCGCGATCGTCGGCGACATCCTGCACAGCCGCGTCGCGCGGTCGAACGTCCTCCTCCTGCGGACGCTGGGTGCGGAGGTCACGCTCGTGGCGCCGCCGACCTTGATGCCGTTCGGCGTCGAGACCTGGCCGTGCGCGACCGGCTTCGACCTGGACGACGCCCTCGACGGGCTCGACGCCGTGATGATGCTGCGGGTCCAGGCCGAGCGCATGCACGCGGCCTACTTCCCGTCCACGGCGGAGTACTCCCGTCGCTACGGCATCGACGCCCGTCGGCTCGCCCTCATGCCCGAGCACGCGATCGTCCTGCATCCCGGGCCGATGAACCGGGGCATGGAGATCAGCGCGGACGTCGCGGACAGCGAGCGGGCCGTCATGGTCGAGCAGGTCGCCAACGGCGTCAGCGTCCGGATGGCGGTCCTGTACCTGTTGCTCGGCGGACAGAAGGAGGGTTCCCCGTGAGCCTGGTGCTGCGTGGAGTGCGTCCGTACGGCGAGGAGGCCGTCGACCTCGTGGTCGCTGACGGGCTCATCGTGGAGGTGGCCCCCGCGGGGACCGGTGACGGACGCGTGCTCGACGCCGACGGCCTCGTCGCGCTGCCGGGATTCGTCGACCTGCACACGCACCTGCGCGAACCGGGCCGGGAGGACGCCGAGACGGTCCTCTCGGGGTCGCAGGCGGCGGCCCTGGGCGGGTTCACCAGCGTGCACGCCATGGCCAACACCGACCCGGTCGCCGACACCGCCGGCGTGGTCGAGCAGGTGTGGCGGCTGGGCCAGGCAGCCGGGCTGGTGGACGTGCGTCCGGTGGGTGCGGTCACCGTCGGCCTCGGAGGCGAGCGGATGGCCGAGCTCGGAGCCATGGCGGACTGCGCCGCGGCCGTCCGCGTGTTCAGCGACGACGGCAAGTGCGTCCACGACGCCGTGCTGATGCGGCGCGCCCTGGAGTACGTGAAGGCGTTCGACGGCGTCGTGGCGCAGCACGCGCAGGAGCCGCGCCTGACCGAGGGCGCGCAGATGAACGAGGGCGCACTGTCGGGCCGGCTCGGCCTGGCCGGCTGGCCGGCGGTCGCCGAGGAGGCGATCATCGCCCGCGACGTGCTGCTCGCCCAGCACGTCGGGTCTCGGCTGCAGGTGGGCCACGTCTCCACCGCGGGCTCGGTCGAGGTCATCCGGTGGGCCAAGGGCCGCGGGGTCGACGTGACGGCCGAGGTGACCCCGCACCACCTCCTGCTCACCGAGGACCTCGTCGCGTCCTACGACCCCGTCTACAAGGTCAACCCTCCGCTGCGCACGGCCGAGGACGTCGCCGCGCTGAGGGCGGCCCTCGCAGACGGGACCATCGACGCGATCGCCACGGACCACGCTCCGCACCCGCACGAGGACAAGGACTGCGAGTGGGGCGCCGCGGCCATGGGGATGCTCGGCCTGCAGACCGCACTCGGTGTCGCGATCGAGACGATGGTCGAGCCGGGGTTGCTCAGCTGGCGCCAGCTGGCCGACCGGATGTCGGTCACCCCGGCGCGCATCGGGCGGGTGTCGACCCAGGGCCACGACCTGGTCGTCGGGGCCGTCGCCAACATCACCGTCATCGACCCGTCGGCACGGACCGTCGTCGAGCCGACGGCGCTGGCGTCCCGTAGCCGCAACACCCCGTACGCGGGCCGAACGCTTCCCGGCCGCGTCCTGCACACCCTGTACGCCGGCACCCCGACCGTCCTGGACGGAGCCCTCGCATGATCACCGCGTCCCGGATCGTCCTCGCCGGCTACGCCGAGCAGGCCACGGTGTCGAACTGGCCGCTGCGCCTGCTGCTCGTGGCCGTCGTCGTCGCCGCCATCGCCCTGGCTTTGTGGGGCATGCGTCGCGGCTGGGTGCACCGCACGCAGCGTCAGGCCGATGTCCCGGCTCCGGCCGACGTCCCGCCGCCCACCGCGCTGCTGAGCGATCCGGTCCCGGGGCTGTTCGCCGGGACGGGCACCCACGGCGACTGGATGGACCGCATCGTCGTGCACGACCTGGGCGTCCGCAGCCGGGCGACCTTGTCCTACGGCCCGGACGGCATCTGGCTGGACCGGGTCGGCGCACGCAGCGTGTTCATCCCCGAGCATGCGGTGGTCGGCGTGCGGGCCGATCGCGGCGTCGCCGGCACGGTCCGCGACCGCGACGGCATGATCGTCGTGACCTGGCGGCTGGGCGATCGGGTGCTCGACACCGGGTTCCGGGCGGATGCGAGCGCCGACCACCGGGCTTGCTTGGATGGGCTCATGTCGACCTACGCCGCGGAGGCATCCTGATGGGCCGGGGCGCAGCGGTTCTGGTCCTCGAGGACGGCCGCACGATGCACGGCGACGCGTACGGCGCCGTCGGGACCACCTTCGGCGAGGCCGTCTTCACGACGGGCATGAGCGGCTACCAGGAGACGCTCACGGACCCGTCGTACCACCGCCAGATCGTCACGATGACCACCCCGCACGTGGGCAACACGGGCGTGAACGACGAGGACCCGGAGTCGGGGCGGATCTGGGTCGCTGGCTACGTCGTGCGCGACCCGTCGCGCGTCGCCTCGAACTGGCGGTCCACCGGCACCCTCGAGGACGAGCTCGTGCGGCAGGGGATCGTCGGGATCAGCGGCATCGACACCCGCGCGCTGACGCGCCACCTGCGCGAACGCGGCGCGATGCGCGCGGGCGTGTTCAGCGGAGACGACGCGGAGCGGACGCCGGCCGAGCTGCTCGAGCAGGTCCTGGCGAGCCCGGAGATGACCGGCGCCGACCTGACCGCCGACGTGTCGACGTCCCAGCCGTACGTCATCCCCGCGATCGGCGAGCGGCGGTTCACCGTGGCCGCCGTCGACCTCGGGATCAAGGCGATGACGCCCTACCGGATGGCCGAGCGGGGGATCGAGGTCCACGTCGTCCCGGCCGCGTCGACCGCCGACGAGATCCGCGCGCGCGGCGTCGACGGCGTGTTCTTCTCCAACGGCCCCGGCGACCCCGCGACGGCGGACCACGCGGTCGCCCTCATGAGCGCCTTCCTGACCGACCGCACCCCGGTGTTCGGCATCTGCTTCGGCAACCAGGTACTCGGCCGCGCCCTCGGCCTGGGCACCTACAAGCTGCGCTACGGGCATCGCGGCATCAACCAGCCCGTGCAGGACCTGGCGACCGGTCGCGTCGAGGTGACCGCGCACAACCACGGCTTCGCGGTAGACGCGCCGCGGGGTGCGGACTTCGACACCCCGTTCGGCCGGGCCGGCGTGAGCCACGTGTGCCTGAACGACGACGTCGTCGAGGGGCTTCGATGCCGGGACGTGCCGGCCTTCAGCGTCCAGTACCACCCGGAGGCGGCCGCCGGCCCGCA
Organism: Actinomycetales bacterium; assembly: GCA_017849335.1. Classification (GTDB taxonomy): domain Bacteria; phylum Actinomycetota; class Actinomycetes; order S36-B12; family S36-B12; genus UBA10649. Next base: position 5,944 of record JAFIHP010000343.1, read on the forward strand.
CGACGCCCGCTACCTGTTCGACGAGTTCGTCGAGCTCATGCAGTCTCACCGCGAAGGACGGTCCGCCTGATGCCCCGCCGCGACGACCTGTCATCGGTCATGGTCATCGGCTCGGGGCCGATCGTGATCGGCCAGGCATGCGAGTTCGACTACTCCGGGACCCAGGCTTGCCGCGTCCTGCGCGACGAGGGGCTGCGCGTCGTGCTCGTGAACTCCAACCCCGCGACGATCATGACGGACCCGGAGTTCTCCGACGCCACGTACATCGAGCCGATCACGCCCGCGTACATCGAGCGCATCATCGCCAAGGAGCGCCCCGACGCCCTTCTGCCGACCCTGGGCGGGCAGACCGCCCTGAACGCGGCGATGGCACTGCACCGTTCCGGCGTCCTGGAGAAGTACGGCGTCGAGCTCATCGGGGCGGATGTCGACGCCATCGAGCGCGGCGAGAACCGCGAGCTGTTCCGGCAGATCGTCGCCGAGGTGGGAGCCGAGAGCGCGCGCTCGGCGGTCTGCCACTCGATCGAGGACTGCCTCGCCGCGGTGGGCGACCTCGGCTACCCCGTCGTCGTCCGGCCGTCGTTCACGATGGGCGGCGCAGGTTCCGGCATCGCGTACGACGAGGCGGACCTGCGGCGCATCGCCGGGACCGGCCTGCAGGCGAGCCCCACGACCGAGGTCCTCCTGGGGGAGTCGATCATCGGGTGGAAGGAGTACGAGCTCGAGCTCATGCGCGACCGGAACGACAACGTCGTGGTCGTCTGCTCGATCGAGAA
>JAFIHP010000344.1 GCA_017849335.1 Actinomycetales bacterium
GGCCGAGATCGCCGCGTTCGTCGCGACGGAGGGCATCGACGCCGACCTGCGGCTGTGCGGCAAGACCACGGTCGCCACGGCTCCCCACCACCTGGGCGCGCTCGAGGAGGCCGCGGCGCTGAACGCCCGGTACGGCGAGGACGTGACCATCCTCGACCGCGCGGAGATGCAGGACGACGTCCACTCCCCGACGTACCTCGGCGGCCTGCGCCAACGCAGCGGAGGCGGTCTCGTCGATCCCGCCGCGCTGGCCTGGGGGCTCCTGGGAGCGGCGACCGCGCGGGGCGTCCGGGTCTTCGAGGGCACCGGGATCCGGTCGATGCGTCGGCACGGGGGCGCGGTCGAGGCCGCCACCGACCACGGGAGCATCCGGGCCCGACAGGTCCTGCTCGCGACGAACGCCTACCCGCCGCTGCTGCGGCGGCTGCGCGCGCGGCTGCTGCCGATCTACGACCACGTGCTGGTCACCGAGCCGCTGAGCGCGTCGGCCCGGGCCAGCCTCGGCTGGACCGAGGCGCAGGGCCTGACCGATGTCGGCAACCAGTTCCACTACTACCGGCTCACTCCCGACGACCGCGTCCTGTGGGGCGGGTACGACGCGATCTACTACTACGGCAGCCGCACCGACGCCGCCCGTGAGCAGCGGGACGCCTCGCACGCGCTCCTCGCGCAGCAGTTCGTGCAGACGTTCCCCCAGCTCGAAGGCGTGCGGTTCACGCACCGATGGGCCGGCCTCATCGACTCGACCTCGCGGTTCACGCCGGTGTTCGGAACGGCTCTGGGCGGGCTCGTCGCCTACTCCGTCGGCTACACCGGGCTCGGCGTGGCGGCGTCCCGGTTCGGGGCACGCGTCGCCCTGGACCTGCTGGCCGGGCGCGACACCGAGCTCACGCAGCTGGAGCTCGTGCGCCGCAAGCCCGTGCCGTTCCCGCCCGAACCGCTGCGGTACCCGCTCGTGCAGGCGACGCGGGCGGCGCTCGCGCACGAGGACGAGACCGGCCGACGCGGCGTGTACCTACGGACGCTGGACCGGTTCGGCGTCGGCTTCAACAGCTAGCAGGAGGAACCCGTGAGCGCAGCAGGGGTGTACGTCGACGGGGTCGCCCGGGACGGGTCGGGTGAGGTCCGCGCGATCGTCGACCCCGCGTCCGGCGAGCCGGTCGGCGAGGTCCGGGAGGCCACGCCCGCCGACGTCGCGGAGGCGACGACTGCCGCGCGGCGCGCCTTCGACGACTGGTCGTCGCGCACCCCCGGCGAGCGCGCGCGGGTCCTGCTCCGCCTGGCCGACCTGGTGGAGGCGGACGCCGACGAGCTGACCCGCCTCGAGGTCGAAGAGACGGGCAAGCCCCGAGCCGTCTTCGCTGACGGCGAGCTGCCGTTCGCCGCGGACAACCTGCGCTTCTTCGCGGGCTCCGCGCGGTCGCTGGAGGGCACCGGCGCCGGAGTGCTCAGCCACGGCTACACGTCGATGCTCGTCCGCCGGCCACTGGGCGTCGTCGCCGGGATCGCGCCGTGGAACTTCCCGTTCATCATGGGGGTCTGGAAGCTCGGGCCGGCGCTGGCGGCCGGCAACACCGTGGTCCTCAAGCCAGCTCCGGCGACGCCGCGCAGCACCCTGCGGCTGGCCCAGCTCGCGCTCGAGGCGGGTCTCCCGGCCGGCGCGCTGAACGTCGTGACCGGCGACGGCGACGTGGGCTCCGCGCTGGTCCGCGACCCGCTGGTGCAGCTCGTCTCCGTGACGGGGTCGACGGCCACCGGCCGTGCCGTCATGGCCGCGGCGGCGGAGTCCGCGACGCGGGTGCACCTGGAGCTCGGCGGCAAGGCCCCCGCGATCGTGTTCGACGACGCTGACGTCGCGTCGATGGCCCGGGCCGTGACGCTCGGGGCGACCTACAACACCGGCCAGGACTGCACGGCCGCGACGCGGGTCTACGTCCAGCGCGCGCGCTACGCGGACGTCACGGACGCGCTCGCCGAGGTCATGTCATCGGTCCGGGTGGGCGATCCCTATGCGAGCGACACCGACATCGGCCCGCTGGTCTCGCACGCCCATCGCGACCGCGTCCACGGGTTCGTCACGCGAGCCGTCGAGGCCGGTGCCCGGGTCGTGTCGGGCGGCGTCGTGCCGGACGGACCTGGCGCGTACTACCTGCCCACCCTCGTCGCCGGTGCCGCACAGGACAGCGAGATCGTGCAGGGCGAGGTCTTCGGACCGGTCCTCGTCGTCGTCCCGTTCGACGACGAGGACGACGCCGTCCGCCTCGCGAACGACAGCCGGTACGGACTCGCGAGCTCGGTCTGGACAACCGATGTCGGCCGGGCACTTCGCGTCAGCCACCGGCTGGAGGCCGGCGTGACATGGGTCAACGACCACCTGCCGATCGCCTCAGAAGCGCCGCACGGCGGCGTCAAGGGAAGCGGATTCGGCAAGGACATGAGCCACGAGGCGGTGCTCGAGTACACCGTCACGCGACATGTGATGGTCAAGCACGCGCAGCCGGTCGTGCACGACTCGTTCCGTCCGGCCTGACGCGGTCGGCACTGCCGGGGCGCCGACCGCACGCAGCGCGTCCACAGGAGACTCACAGGCGACCCGGAGGTCGGCGACCTAGCGTGGCGGGATGACGACGACCGTGTCCGAGCGCCCAGTGTCCACGGACGCGCCGACCGCAACCACGCCTCCACCCCACCGGTGGATCCCGTGGGCCGTCGCGGCGATCGCACTTTCCGCGGGTGCCTTCTACGCGTACTCCGCGGCCACGCCCGCGCTGCACGGGTACTACACGCCGGCTGTCGTCAGCATGTCCGAGAGCCTGCGGAACTTCGTGTTCGGCGCGTACGACTCCGCCGGACTGTCCGGCATCGACAAGATCCCCGGCTCGCTGTGGCCGCAGGCGCTGAGTGTCGCCGTGTTCGGTACCAGCGCGTGGAGCATCGTGCTCCCTGGGCTGCTGGCGACCGTGGCGACCATTGCGGTCCTGTACCTCACAGCCACGCTCTGGCGGGGACGCGTCGCCGGACTCGCGGCGGCCGCCGTGTACGCGACGATGCCCCTCGCGGCGGCGCTGTCGAAGTCGAACGTTCCGGAGGTGTGGTTCGCCCTGGCCCTGTGCATCGTCGCCTACCTGACGATGCGGGCCGTCCGGTCGGGCCGGCTCGTGTGGCTCCTCGCCGCCGGACTGGCCGTGGCCGCGGCGTTCCAGGTCAAGATGCTCGAGGCCTGGATGGTCTACCCCGCCCTCGCGCTCGCCTATCTCGTCGCGGCGCCGCGCCCCCGGTGGACCCGGGTGTGGCACACGCTCGTCGCCGGCCTCGTCAGCATCGCGGCCAGCCTGTGGTGGATCGTCCTCGTGACGGTGACGCCGGCGGCGGAGCGCCCCTGGGTCGGCGGCACCGCCGACAACAGCGCATGGTCGATGGTGTTCGGGTACAACGGGTTCGGGCGTGTCACCGGCGCCCAGGGAACGTTCATCGCGAACTTCGCGGGTGACGCCGGCCTGTCCCGGCTGGTGGGATCGCAGGTCGGCGCCGACGTCGCGTGGTTCCTGCCCCTGGCTGTGGTCGCGGGTGTCCTCGGGCTCGTGCTCGCCGTCCGTTCGCGTGACCGGGTGCGTCTCGGCGGCTCGGTGTTCGCGACCGTGTGGCTCGTCCCCGTCGCGCTGACCATGGCCTACAGCGCCGGGATACACACGTTCTACGTCGCCGCCTTCGCGCCCGCGATCGCCCTCCTCGTCGGCGGCCTCGTACCGGACGCACGCGAGCTCAGTCGGTCCGCCGCCGGACGGCTCGGGGTCGCGGCGCTGCTCGCCGGGCAGGCAGCCTGGACGTGCTGGCTCGTGCTGCGCCTGGGCGACCACCCGTGGCTCGTGGGTGTGGTCGCTGCCGCGACGTGCCTGGGCCTGGCGTTGTTCCTCGGCGGTCGCCGCGTCGGTCTCGCGCTCGCCGCACTGGCGCTGCTGGCGGCCCCGCTGACCTGGACCCTGGGGACGACCGGATCGCTGAACGCCACGAACCCGTCGGCGGGAACCTCGAGCGCGCCGGGCGGCCCCGGCGTCGGGGGCCCACCGAGCGGTCCTACCGGCCGCGGTCCCGGCTCGGGGGGACGTGGGGGTGGCGGCGGCTCTGCCTCCTTCGACAACGCCGCGGCGACGGAGCTGCGCACCTGGCTGGAGTCCCACTCGGCCGGATCGACGTACCTCGTCGCCGCGGACAGCTCGGTCGCGGGTGACCTCGTCCTGGCCGGGGCGCACGGGGTCGTCGCCCTGGGCGGCGGCTTCCACGGCAGCGACCCGACGCCCACCGCCGACCAGCTGGCGGAATGGGTGGAGTCGGGCCAGCTCCGGTACGTGGTCGTGAGCGGAGGCCGTGGCCCCGGCGGCGGCCCCCGGACCGCGTGGCTCCAGGCGACCTGCACGGTCGTGTCCGACGCACCGTCGTCGCTCGGCACGGTCTACGACTGCGCACCCTGAGCCGCGACACGCCCACACGACATGTTGCGCCTTGCGACGTAACCTGTCACCACATATGGTGGCGCACGCAGCTGGTCCGGTCCGTCAGCCAGACGGGCCGGGGCAAGAGGGAACCCGGTGCGAGTCCGGGACTGCCCGGCAGCGGTAAGGAGGAACGACCTCCGTCGACAGCACTGGGCGCGACGCGCCTGGGAAGCGACGGTCAGTAGGAGGACGGCGTTCGCGCCGGCCGCGCCCGCGAGTCCGAAGACCTGCCAGCGCACCGCGCGCCTCCGGCGTGCGGTGGTCCGACGCCGCGAGGGACGGCCGACGCCGCCGTCGCCTCGCGCGCCCTGCGTCGTCCCCTCCTCCGGCCCGGACCTCGGACCGTCAGCTTCGAGGAGGAGCGATGACCACCACCGTTGGACCCGAGCTGTCGCTGCCCGGCCTGCCGCCGGCACCGCGACGGACCCAGATGCACGTCCGCAAGCGCAACGGCGACACCGAGCCCGTCGACGTCAACAAGATCGTCCGCGCCGTCGACCGGTGGTCCGGCGACCTCGTCGAGGTCGATCCGCTGCGCGTGGCGACACGCACGATCAGCGGCCTGTACGACGGGGCGACAACCGCTGAGCTCGACCGCCTGTCGATCCAGACGGCCGCCGAGATGATCGGCGAGGAGCCGGAGTACTCCCGCCTGGCGGCACGGCTGCTCGCGGCCTACGTCGACAAGGAGGTCCGCGGCCAGGGGATCGCCTCGTTCAGCCAGTCGATCGCGCTCGGCCACGCGACGGGGCTCATCGGCGACGAGACGGCGGCCTTCGTCGCCGCGAACGCGCGCAAGCTCGACTTCGCCGTCGACGAGACCGCCGACCTGCGGTTCGAGTACTTCGGCCTGCGCACGGTGTACGACCGCTACCTCCTGCGCCACCCGGTCACGCGCCTGGTCGTCGAGACCCCGCAGTACTTCCTGCTGCGCGTCGCGTCCGGCCTGGCGCAGTCCCCCGCCGAGGCGATCGAGTTCTACCGGCTGATGTCGAGCCTCGCCTACCTGCCCAGCAGCCCGACGCTGTTCAACTCCGGCACCCGGCACACCCAGATGTCCTCCTGCTACCTCGTCGACTCCCCGCGCGACGAGCTGGACTCCATCTACGAGCGGTACCAGCAGGTCGCGCGCCTGTCTAAGTTCGCGGGCGGCATCGGGATCTCATGGTCGCGCATCCGGTCCCGTGGAGCGTTGATCCGCGGGACGAACGGCCAGTCGAACGGCATCGTCCCGTGGCTGCGCACCCTCGACGCATCGGTCGCTGCCGTCAACCAGGGCGGCCGGCGCAAGGGAGCCGCCTGCGTGTACCTCGAGCCGTGGCACCCCGACGTCGAGGAGTTCCTCGAGCTGCGGGACAACACCGGCGAGGATGCCCGACGCACCCACAATCTCAACCTGGCCAACTGGATCCCGGACGAGTTCATGCGGCGCGTCGAGGCCGACGCCGACTGGTCGCTGATCGACCCGGACCAGGTGCCCGAGCTGCCCGAACTGTGGGGCGAGGAGTTCGACGCCGCCTACCGCGCCGCCGAGGAGGCTGGCCGCATCGTGCGTACCGTCCGCGCACGCGACCTCTACGGGAAGATGATGCGCACGCTCGCGCAGACCGGCAACGGCTGGATGACCTTCAAGGACGCAGCCAACCGGACGTGCAACCAGGTCGGTGCGGGAGGCGGCGTCGTCCACCTGTCGAACCTGTGCACCGAGATCATCGAGGTGTGCGGCGACGACGAGACCGCCGTGTGCAACCTCGGGTCGGTCAACCTCGGCGCCCACGTCACGCTCGGCCCGGACGGACCGGCCGTCGACTGGGAGCGGCTTCGCCGCACGGTGCGGACCGCCGTGCCGTTCCTCGACCGCGTCATCGACATCAACTACTACCCGAGCCCGCAGGCCGCCGCGTCGAACCCGCGCTGGCGGCCGGTCGGGCTGGGGATCATGGGCCTGCAGGACGTGCTCTTCGCCCTGCGCCTGCCCTTCGACTCCGCAGCTGCCGAGGAGGTGTCGACGCGGATCGCGGAGGAGGTGTACCTGACCGCACTGGAGGTGTCGGCCGATCTTGCCGAGCAGCACGGGGCGCACCCCGCGTTCGGACTGACTCGCGCGGCGGCGGGCGCGCTGCAGCCGGACCTGTGGGGAGCCGACGTCACCCAGGCGGAGCGATGGGCCGCACTGCGCGAGCGCGTCGGCCGGACGGGCCTGCGCAACTCCCTGCTGGTCGCCATCGCGCCGACGGCCACGATCGCCTCGATCGCCGGGTGCTACGAGTGCATCGAGCCGCAGGTGTCGAACCTGTTCAAGCGCGAGACGCTCTCCGGCGAGTTCCTCCAGGTCAACACCGCCCTGGTCCGCGAGCTGAACGAACGCGGCCTGTGGACGCCCGAGGTCCGCGAGCAGATCAAGCGGGCGGACGGGTCGGTGCAGGGTGTCACGGCACTCCCCGAGGACGTGCGCGTGCTGTTCCGCACCGCGTGGGAGCTCCCGCAGCGCGCGCTCATCGACCTGGCGGCGGCGCGCGCACCCTTCGTCGACCAGAGCCAGTCACTGAACCTGTTCATGGCCTCCCCGAGCATCGGCAAGCTGTCCTCGATGTACCTCTACGCGTGGCAGCGGGGGTTGAAGACGACCTACTACCTGCGATCGCGTCCAGCGACCCGGATCCAGCAGGCGACCGTCCCGGCGTCAGCGCCCGCCGATGCCGAGGCCGTCGCCTGCAGCCTGGAGAACCCCGAGTCGTGCGAGGCCTGCCAGTGACCGGGCTGCTGCTGGACCCTGGCATGGACCTGACGCTGCGGCCGATGAGGTACCCCGGCTTCTACGACCGCTACCGCGATGCGATCAAGAACACCTGGACGGTCGAGGAGGTCGACCTGCACTCCGACCTGAAGGACCTGGCCCGCCTCACGCGGGCCGAGCGTCACCTCGTGGGCCGGCTCGTCGCGTTCTTCGCCACCGGCGACACGATCGTCGCGAACAATCTGGTGCTCAACCTGTACAAGCACGTGAACTCGCCCGAGGGGAGGCTGTACCTGTCGCGGCAGCTGTTCGAGGAGGCCGTCCACGTCCAGTTCTACCTGACCCTCCTCGACACGTACCTGCCCGACGAGGAGGAGCGGTTCGCGGCGTTCGCCGCCGTCGAGAACATCCCCTCCATCCGGCGGAAGGCCGAGTTCTGCTTCCGCTGGATCTCCTCCATCGGCGAGCTGGACGAGCTGCGGACGGTCGAGGACCGTCGCCGGTTCCTGCTGAACCTCGTCTGCTTCGCCGCATGCATCGAAGGCCTGTTCTTCTACGGGGCCTTCGCCTACGTGTACTTCCTGCGGTCGCGCGGCCTGCTCAACGGCTTGGCATCCGGCACGAACTGGGTGTTCCGTGACGAGTCGATGCACATGGCGTTCGCCTTCGACGTCATCGAGGTCGCGCGCGCCCAGGAGCCGGGCCTGTTCGACGCGCAGATGGAGATCGACGTCCGGGCGATGCTCGCCGAGGCCGTCGACTGCGAGGTCGCGTTCGCCGAGGACCTCCTCGGCGGCGGCGTCGCCGGGATGTCCATCGCGGACATGCGGGCGTACCTCGAGCACGTCGCGGACCGCCGCCTGGCGCTGCTCGGGATCGATCCGATGTACGGAACCGCGAACCCCTTCGCGTTCATGGAGCTGCAGGACGTGCAGGAGCTCTCGAACTTCTTCGAGCGTCGCGTCTCCGCCTACCAGGTCGGCGTCACCGGGGACGTGACGTTCGGCGAGGACTTCTGATGCGCGCCGGCGCGGAGCCGGAGTCGCTCGACGAGATGTGGACCCGGGCGTGGGACCGGCGCGGCTGGCCGGCCGGTGGCCGTGGAGCGGCGACGGTGCTCGCGTTGTTCGCGGCGCAGCGGATGCTGACGAACAGGATCGACCGGGCGCTCCGACCGGCGGGCCTGACCCTCGCCCGCTTCGAGGTGCTCGCGGTGCTGGCCCACGCCGACGGTCGACCCGTCCACGTCACCGGACTCGCGGACGCGCTCCAGGTGCACCCGACCAGCGTCTCGAGCGCGCTCGACCGGCTCGAGGGCGACGGGCTCGTGGAGCGGGCGGTCGACCCCGACGACGCGCGGCGGATCCTCGTGCGGCTCACGGATCACGGCCGGGACCGGCTCGACGGAGCGTCCTCGACGCTCCGTGCCGACGTCCTCGGCGACCTCGGGCTGACGCGATCGGACACGGCGACGCTCATCCGCGTCCTGGGGTCCCTCCGGGCGAACGCCGGCGACTTCGTCCCCGCCACCGCCGCGCCACGGGCGCGGTCGGCCTGACGCTCGTACGATCCAGGCCATGACCATCAGGCTCGAGAACGTCGCCATCGCCGTCCGGGACCTCGACGCCGCGGTCTCCTTCTTCGTCGACCTCGGCCTGACGGTCGTCGGACAGGGGACGGTCAGCGGCGAGTGGGCCGACACCGCTGTCGGACTGGACGGCAACCACGTGCGGATGGCCATGCTCCAGACCCCGGACGACCAGGCTCGGATCGAGCTGTTCGAGTACATCCACCCGGAGGCGATCGAGACCGAGCCCACGCGCCCGAACGAGATCGGGATGCATCGGATCGCCTTCGCCGTCGACGACATCGACGCGGCGCTGGAGACGGTCGCGGCCCACGGGTTCGGCCCGCTCCGCGGCGTCGCGACCTACGAGGACCTCTACCGCCTGACCTACGTGCGCGGGCCGAGCGGGATCATCGTCATGCTCGCGCAGGACCTGACGCGCGGGCGGTGACCTGCAGACGTCGGTGACCTTCCGACGTCATCGCGGAGACGGGAGGACGTCGGCGAACGTCCGGGTCGGCGCCCATCCGAGGAGCTCGCGGGCCCGCCGGGTGTCCAGCGCGCCGACGTCGTCCAGCCCCGGTCGCCTCTCGGCCCTGGGGTGGGCACTCGCAGCAAGCCGCGTCAGGGCTTCGTCCACGGGCAGCCACGGAGAGCTCACGTTGAGCACGTGCGCCCGGCCGTCGTGGACGTCGAGGGCCCGCACGAACGCATCGGCGAGATCGTCGATGTGGACCGACGTCCACAGGCTGCCCGCGCTGCTCGAGGAGTGCGGGTCGTCGCGCATGCTGCCGAGATACCGGCTGATGCGCTCTGACTCGCCGGGAGCCGCCGTCCAGGGGAAGCGGATCGCCACACTCGTCGCGCCCGTGTGTTCGCTCCACACGCCGGCGAGGTGCTCGAGCGCGATCTTCGACAGGCCGTAGGGGTCCGCCGCCTTGGCGGGGTGGTCCTCGTCGATCGGCAGGTACTGCGGCGAACCGAGGCTCGGTGGGAACACCAGTCCGTACACGCAGAAGGACGACGCCAGCACCGCAGTCTCGGGCCGCCCGCCGGCGAACGCGTCGAGGACGTTGGCCGTCATCGCCACGTTGTCCGTGAGGACGCGCCAACCCAGACTGGGATCCGGCGCGGGGTATCCGGCGAGGTGGATCAAGTGGGTCGCGCCGGCCAGAGCACGTCGGGCCGAGCGGGCACGCCGAAGATCGGCGCGCCGCCACTCGCCCGGGCCGTTGCCACGCCGCCGATCCACGGCGATGACGACCTCGCCCCGGTCGGCCTGCGCGCGCAGGCAGGCGGCTCCGACCCGTCCGCCAGCGCCGGTCACCGCGACGACCCGGGTCACGCGGCGGGCCCGGTCGAGTCGCGCACGACGAGCTCGGCGTCGATCCGGACGGACCGGACGCGGTGCCCCTCCACCTGGCGCAGCGCCAGGATCGCCGACTGAGCACCCTGTTCGCGCAGCGCCTGCGAGACCGTGGTCAGTGCCGGCCGGCTGCGGGCAGCCTCGGCGATGTCGTCGAAGCCCACGACGGACAGGTCGCGCGGCACGCGGAGGCCCACGGCGTGCGCGGCGTCGAGGACGCCCAGCGCGAGCGCGTCCGTCACGGCGAACACGGCCGTGGGCCGTCGTCGCGGCGGCAGCACGAGCAGCTGCTCGACCGCCGCTCTGCCCGCGGCGATCGTGCTGTCCGGGACCTCGACGACGCTGATGGCGGACGCCGGCAGGCCCGCTTCCTCGACGGCCCGGGAGAAGCCTTCATAGCGCTGACGGAGGCCGACGCGCGGCGCCGTCCGGGGCGACGCGTCCGAACGACCCGCGCTGCGCATCACGACGCCGAACCGGCGATGACCCAGGCCGAGCAGGTGCTCCCCGACGATCGTCCCGCCGCGGGTGTTGTCGATGCCGACGCCGGGAACGCCCTCCAGCCGGGGGATGCCCGCGGCGACGACGGGAAGGCGCCGGGACAGGACCGCCGCCAGTGAGGGGTGCGCCTCGTCGACGCTGCACGTGATGAACGCGTCGACGATGGCATCGCGGACGAGGGCGCCGTCGACGTCGACCTCGGCCGGGATCAGGAGCATCGCCTGACGGGCGGTGCTGAGCTCGTCGGCGATGCCTTCGAGGAAGGCCACGAGACCGGGATCGCTGAACGCGGCCGACAGGTCCTCGGACAACAGGACGCCCACGGAGTCGGCCCGGCCGCGACGCAACGACCGGCCGGCCGGATCAGGTCCGGGGTAGCCGAGGTGCTCGGCCACGGCAAGAACGTGGGCGCGGGTCTTCTCCGAGAGCTGGTCGGGGCGGTTGTACGCGTTCGACACCGTCATGCGGGACACCCCGGCCGCTTTGGCCACCGTGTCCAGCGTCGGCCGGTCCTCGCTCATCGCACCTCCCCCACCCGAGTGGAGCATTCCAGATCGTTGCTGTATCGTTACAGACTGTATCCATACAGAACCATCCGTGAGAGATCCCCGTGCACACCTTCGCGCTCGCCCTTGCCTACGTATCCGCTGCGATCGTCGTGGCCACTGTCCTCCCCCAGCTCGCGCGAACCATCCGGCATCCCGGGCTCACCGGCGTCTCTCCGGTCTCCTGGACGCTGACAGCCGCGTCGTCGCTGTCGTGGCTCGCCTACGGCCTGCTGACGGCGACCCCCTTCCAGATCCCGGGCAACGTCGTGCTGTGCACGGGGTCGGTCGCCCTGGTCCTGCTGGTTCCCAGCCGGTGGCGTCGAGGCCATCGGGCTGTCGTCGTCGGCGGCGCGCTCGTGGTGGTCGTCGTGGCGGCCCTCACGCTGCCGCCGAGCATCGTGGGCTACATCGGGTTCAGCCTCGGCCTGGTCGCGTCGTGGCCCCAGCTCGTGGACTCGTTCGGAAGCTGGCGCGCGGGCGAGGAGTCCGGCGTCGCGATCGGATCGTGGATCGCCCGGCTCGTCAGCGGTGCCGGCTGGTTCACCTACGCCGTGATCATGCGCGACACTCCCGTGCTGGTCGCGTCCGTCGTCGGCCTCGTCACGACGGTGGCCGTCCTCTCGCTCGAGACCTCAGCCCGCTCGGCGGCGCGACGCGCCGCGGCCGCCGAGACCTCGGAGTACTCAGCGACCGCCGCAATCGCGACGGCCTCGGCCTAGAAGGGCGGCGGGTCGTCCGGCGGCCTGGGCGGGCGCGGAGGCACAAGGTCGGGTGGTTCGTGTTGGTAGACGCGGCCCAGCGGTGATCGCCAGGTGCACGATCCGTCCCTCGCGGAGGCGGTGATGTGCCAGTAGCCGGCGGTCTTCATCTCGTGGTGGAACTTGCA